>NZ_BDHF01000039.1:0-14506 GCF_054786115.1 Treponema sp. R80B11-R83G3
ATGAAATGTTGCGTATATTGTCATTGAAAATCCATTGTTTTGTATTGTCAAAACCAAAATTATGATGATTATGGTATAATGTCTTAAATGTAATTATTTTACCCCAAACTTAAACCGCGCATATAAAATTTTTGTAACTCATGCAGTGTCATCATAAAAAAACTTGAAAAAACTAGTAATATGTTGTATATTGCTATACAAGGAGAAATAAAATGAGAAATATTTCTATTTTTATTCTTTTTGTTGCAGTTTTTTTTCTGACATATTCTTGTGGGTTATCCAATGACAATGACGGTTCTATTAATATTGTAAAAGTTACTGCAAAAGCGCTCCTAGCGCCGACATACGGCGAGGATAATCAGGCGCTCAGAACCGCCGCGTATGGAGCCAATGACTTTGCGTTTCGATTGAGCGCGGTTTTAGCGCAAAACGCCGGTAGTGAAAATTTTGTCTGCTCACCTTATTCGGTGTGGATGCCTCTGGCTGCTCTTGTCAACGCCACCACCGATCAACATAAAGACGCTCTTTTAACCGCTCTTGGCGCGGCGGGAATTAATCAGAATGATATGAATAAAGCGTCTTCCCGGATGTTATATGATTTAACAAAGTTACGGGACAAGGAATACGGAGATGAATACTATAATCCCCTCAAGATTACCAACGCTGTTTTTGTGGGAAATAATGTAACGCTCCGCAAGGAGTTCGCTCAAACTTTTATGGATTATTACCGGGGCAGTTCCATCAATGTTGATTTCTCTTCCCGTGATGCGGTAGACGCGGTAAACCGTTGGGCAAGTAAAAACACAAACGGACTGATTACCAATCTAGTACAGGAATTTGATCCGTTAACCGTTGCCGCTATTGCCAACGCTATTTATTTTTCAGATCGGTGGGGTCGGGAATTTAATCGTAGTGAAACAAAGGAGAGAGTCTTCCACGCGCCGGCCGGAGATACAACGGCATGGTATATGTTACGCGATGACAGAGATCAATATTATTATGAAGACGAAAAAATACAGGCTATTCTGCTTGGCTTTAAGCATGGCGGTGGAATGTATATCTTGCTTCCAAAGGTAGGTAGCGCGAAAGAATTACTTTCTTCTGTCATGACCAATGAGTATTTTAATGAAATTCAACAAGATTCTTTTTTAGCCGAAGGCAAGTTGTTGTTACCGCGCTTTTCAATACAAAACGACATTAAAGGCTTAAAAGAAGCTCTCCAATTGCTGGGTGTTCCCCTGTTTGATGAAGACTCCGCTCCTCTTACCGGCGGGCTGCTCGAAGAAAATATACCCGTATGGTTGTCAGCTGCGATACAAAGGGCCGTCATTAAAGTCGATGAAAAAGGCACTACTGCCGCCGCAGTAACGGTAATGGTAGGCGATGGCGCAGCTGGTGGTCCTCAGCCTAACCAACCGTTTGAGATGATCTGTGACAGGCCATTTGTATTTATACTATACGAATACACCTATGACGGCGGCAGTCAAATTTTATTTACAGGAATGGTGAATCAGCCTTAAGGGAACATCTAAAACTTCAGTTTTTAAGATGTTTTCATGACTTTAATAGGCTTGTTTAAATTCTTTGTTTCTGCTATTAAATATATATGCCTGAAAACCAAGATGCCGCGAGCCGGTTAGGCACCGAGCCTATCGGAAAACTATTGCTTAGATTCTCTGTCCCCGCGATAACCGGAATGTTGGTAAACGCGCTCTACAACGTGGTTGACCGCATCTTTGTCGGCCAGGGCGTGAACGAAATCGCCCTTGGAGGACTTTCCCTCGTACTGCCGCTTATGACTGTCGGTATGGCTTTTTCCATGCTTTTTGGCATTGGTGCGGCTAACATGATCTCCATGCGTCTTGGTCAGGGGCGGCGGCAGGACGCTGAAAACGCGCTGGATCACTGTTTTTTCCTGCTGATAGGCATTTCTGTTGTAATGATGATTGTCGGGCTTTATTTCCTTGACCCGCTTATTTTAATGATGGGAGCGGAGGGCAGTGAAGCTATCAGTTACGCGAAAGATTATTTTCGCATAATTCTTTACGGTATGGTTTTTTTCACTGTTAGCTTTGGGCTGTCTCATTGTACAAGGGCGCAGGGCTTTCCTACAATTTCAATGCTCTCCATGATTTTGGGAGCGGTACTCAATACAATACTCGATCCTATTTTTATTTTTGCGTTTAAATGGGGAGTAAAAGGAGCGGCTTGGGCGACTATCATTTCCCAGTTTGCCTCGTTTGTTTTCATTTTTATTTTTATCACAAGCAAAAAAGCGGTGGTAAGGCTTAATCCCCGCGCTTTCAAACTTGATTTTTCCGTTGTTCAGGCAATCATGGCTTTTGGTTCCGCTCAGTTTCTGCTTCAGTTCATGATGTCAGCGGTGCAGTTTTTGTACAACAAAAGCGTGGGCTGGTACGGGGCAGCCGCTCTTGGAGTGGCAAACGGAGACGCGGTTGTTCTTTCGGGAATGAATATAAACGGTTCCATTATGATGTTGATACTGATGCCCGTCTTTGGGATTAATCAGGGGGCGCAGCCGATATTGGGTTATAATTACGGGGCAAAGCTATTCCGCCGCGTGTTACGCGCATATTTGGGCGCGATAGGGGCAGCGACGATAATTTGCGTTTTTGGGTTTGCCGTGGCTCAATTTTTCGCGCCTCATTTGGTTAGGGTATTTGTGCCTGACGGAAGTGACGCGCTCATGCGGTTCGCGCCTCGGGCGATGAGGATAATGCTGATGTTACTGCCTGTCGCGGGCTTTCAGATTGTTTCAACAAATATGTTTGTAGTCACAGGCCGCCCGAAAATATCGATCTTTCTTTCTATGCTTAGACAGTGTATCGCCCTTATTCCATGTATACTTATTTTTGGCAAGATATGGGGACTTTGGGGCGTGGTTGCCGCCGCTCCGGTTGCCGACGGCTTCTCTTTTATTATTACTGGGATTTTAATTATATTTGAATTAAGAAAATTAAGACGCGATTTAGCCATTAATCCCGTGTAATTGGGTTAACTCCGGCAAAGACTTCCTACTTGACTAAAAACTGCAATTTTTATATTCTATAAACATGGGAAAATCAGGAGGAGCTTTTTTTTCCTCCCTTGTTGTCAAATTAATCGCCTTTTTTACTATTTTAATTGTAATTTTAATAGGTATAGGTCTTGGTCTGTCCCTTGCGATGACGGCAAATACAAAAAATCAGGAAGATTATGTTGAATTGGCTCCCGCGCTTCCGACTAAACTTCTTGATATTAACGATAACATAATTACCGAATTTGCATCGGATGAAAAGCGCGAAATGGTTTCCTTAAACGAGCTTCCGCGTCATCTGATTCACGCGGTTATATCCCGCGAAGACCCTGATTTTTACAGTCATCACGGTTTTAGTATTCGCGGTATTACGCGCGCCGTAATGGGGATGCTGCTTAAGAAAAGCTGGGGCGGCGGTTCTACAATTACCCAACAGGTAGCCGGCACGTTGTATTGCGATAGGAATGAACGCACTATAAAACGGAAAATCAGGGAATTGTGGTGGGCTTTCCAGATGGAAAGGCGTTACACGAAAAATGAAATTTTAGAGATTTATCTTAATTATATGCCGATGGGTCCCGGCACTTACGGAGTAGAAACCGCGAGCAAATATTTTTTCAATCACAGCGCGCGCAATGTAGACCTTGCCGAATCTGCGGTCTTAGCCGTACTGCTCTCAGGTCCAGGCCGTTTTGATCCGTTAAGAAATCCAAATCTGGCAAGAAACAGACAGCACTTTGTTCTTGAGCGTATGGTTCAATTTGGCTATGCCGATAAATACGAAGCGGAAGCCTCCTTCAACGCTTTTTGGGACAAGTTTGATTATACAAGACCCGCCCTATCCGCGTATCTTACCCGTGAAGACAAAGCCCCGTGGTTCAGCGAATATGTGCGCAGAGAACTTGACGTAATGATGTACGGCACAAGAGATTATTTCCGCGACGGTTATGTCGTGCATACGACTTTAAATCTTAATCATCAGAAAGCCGCAGATATTTATTTAGCCGAAGGGCTTGAAAAGGCAAATATCGAATACAAGGCGTTAAACAGAAGAAGCAATGTTCAGGCGGAACGGGTTTACCTGCCTATTGTAAATCTGCTAACGCTTACTTTTAATCTTACAGACATTCGCATAGGCACTTCAGGGCAAAACGAGGCCAGGGCAATTTCACGTTACACGCGGACTGTTAACCCTGTAGTTGATATGGCCGCTTTGCTTTTTGATCTTCCTGATTTAAAAGAAATGACAGTTTCCGGTTTTGAGAAGCTTAGAATAAATATAGAAGAAAATGTCGTAGAAGGCGCTCTTATTACGATAGAAAACGACACAGGGTTTATTACCGCAATTGGCGGATCAAAATATGACGAATCGAATCAGCTTATTCGCGCTGTTCAAGCCAGCGTTACGCCCGGGTCGTCATATAAACCATTGTATTATTCAGCAGCTATAGACAGCAAACAGTTTACGGCGGCGACATTAATTTATGACGCGCCAATGGCGTTTCATAATGAGGACGGCACTTTCTATGTTCCGAATAATTACGGCGGAAAGTGGAGAGGGCCTTTATTGCTTTACACCGCGCTTGCGTTATCGTTAAATATTCCCGCGTTAAAAGTATTGGAAACTATCGGCTTTGACGCCGCCATCAGCAGATCCGCCTCTCTTTTGGATATTACTGATCCGGCTCAAATACGGCGTATTTTTCCGCGTTATTATCCAATGGGGTTGGGAATCATTTCCGTTTCACCGTTACAGATGGCAAGGGCATTTGCGGTTTTTGCAAATCAAGGGCGTAATGTTTCTCCAATCGCAATTCGTACGGTTGAAGATCGTAATGGCAGAATTGTATTTGATATTGAAAGAGACGTGCGTCAAAGACAGCAGCGGTTAGCGAATAACGGTCAGATTGTCAGTCCGCAAAACGCCTATGTCATGACCAGATTAATGGAGTTTGTTGTTACCGGCGGCACTCTTGCTTATGGAACCGGCTCCGGATCGAAGTTAACTTACAAGGATAGGGACGGAAAAACTTTTAGAATGCCTCTTGCCGGAAAATCCGGAACTACGCAAAACTGGTCAGACGCGTGGGTAGTCGGATACACTCCTTATTATACAACAGCAATGTGGTACGGTTTTGACAAACCCGGCAATTCATTGGGAATTTCGCAAACAGGCGAAATGTTGACATCCCCTCTTTGGGGCAACTATATGCGCGATATTCACAATGGTCTTCCGCAAAAAAGTTTTCCGCGCCCGTCGGGAGTTGCGGATGCCGCCGTTTGCAGGGAATCGGGGCTTTTAGCGACAAAGTCATGCCCTCAAACAATTTATCTCCCATTTCTATCAGGTACCGTTCCAAGCCGTTACTGTGATGTGCACGGAAGCGGAGCTACCGCGAAACTCCCTTCTACAACCTCTGCGCATATTAACGAACTTGGTGATATAGACACTTCTTTTCTTGATAATATTCCCAGACCGAAATTGCAGTTGGATTTATTCCCCGAATTGCAGAATACTCAAAACCAAAATAACAAAAAAAATAGTCCAATTGTGATTCCTGATACTATAGACGATGATGATTATTTGCCGGCTTGGGATCAGTTGGATTGACACGATGTATGCCCAAAGAATTTATTCAGTACAGGCGGGCAGGCTGCGCACGCTGTAAAAACTTCGTAAGAGTCCGCCTCGCACTGGCGGCCACCTAAAGGCGGCCTTGCTTTTATTGGGGACTGCGGCATTTATTGGTGCTCTCAGCGTGCGGCATTATTGATCTACACGGCTACGCCGTGAGTTTATTTGGCTGTGAGCTTTTCGGCGACTAAACAGCGGTGGGTAGAAAGCTTTATCTAGGGTATGTCGCCGAACTCTTATTCTCTGAATTTTCTTTGTTTTATTCCCAAGTCTCTCCGGCGGGGAACGCCCGAAAGATGTTTTTACAGCGTGCGCAGCCTGTCCGCCTGTACTGAAGAAATTCCTTGGGCATACATCGTGTAGCTGTTCGTGTTGGTTCGTGTGGTTCGTGGTAAATTCTTCTCTCCCCAGTTCGCTCTTTATTCGTGGTAAATAAACTGATAAACAACCGCCTTCCTCCCCGAAAGCAGTATCGGCACGCTGTTTTCCAACTTAAAACAATCCGGTACCGCCCGTAAAAAAACATCGCTATTTGCACATAACACAACCGCCCTTCCGCCCTCTTTAAGCAATTTATGAAAAACATCAAACATCTCTTTATAAAATGCGATCTTGTTAATTTCCCGGTACTCTCCCCACGGAGGGTCTGTAACAATAGCGTCAATGCTTTTTTCGGCGACAAGGGAAGGCAATGCGGAAAAATCAGCCTCGTAAAAAACAAAGTCTTCTTTTTTGCGCTTGTTAAATCTTGCCTTTGCGTACAAGACTGCTTCCCTGTTATTATCGCAGGCGATAAATTTTGTTATATGAAAATGTTTTAACGCAGAATCAGGAATTGAACCATAGCCGCAAAAGGGATCAAGAATGGTATCGCCGCTTACAAGACGGGCAAGGCGGCACAATGACCACGCAAGAGGCGGCGGCAATTCTCCCTTGTGAAGCGTCTTTTCCCAAGAAGGGCGCAGGGTTAGGCGTTTCATAAAAACTGAGAAATTACATTGTTTTTTTTCGCTTCTGAATAAAAACCAAAATTCAGCGTCAGGCAGGCTTCTGTTCACTCTCAAGCCGGAAACCTGAGAAATATAACTTTCAGCGTCTGCTCTCAGTTCATCATCAATTGCCGCCGGAACGTTTTCGGCTGAGGCGACAATTCTGAAAGTGTTAAATTTTTTGCTGTTGTTGCTAATAACTTCGCTGGCGGCATTGTTTTTTATCGCCGACTTTATGTGCTTTTCAAGCGCGGTTTTAGGCTTAACATCGTTATCCGAGTGATCCATTACGCTTATTACGGCAAAGATATTGTTAAAGCAAAAAAAGTTAAGGTTATCGTAGCCTGTTGCGGTCTCAAATAAAACGGCTCCGTCAAGCAGTTTGTGAATCTTAGCGTCAGAAAGACGCTCTTTTATTACATCAGCAATCAAGTTCTGTAAGCCGGGAATAAATGTCGCATAAAACTCATTCATTAGCAAATAAAACCATATTTTATTAAAATCCGCAACATGCAAAGACATTCCCCCTTTGTTATTTATTAAATTACGAAATATTGACTGAAAATTCAGAAACTGGTATATTTAAATTAAATTAATTGAGTCTTTTCGCCGGGCCATTTTTAAAATGCCGGTTTTCCTTAAAGCAACTCAATTACAGGAGGTTTATCTTGAATCAATTAATATCCATTAACACGCTATTTTTTATAGTGCCACTCGGGTCAATCATTGCCTTGCTTTTTGCCGCTTATCAGGCAAGGAAAGTTTTGAAATTTTCTGAAGGCAACGAGATCATGCGGAAAATTTCCGCCTCGATACGGAAAGGGGCAAACGCTTACCTGAAACGGCAGTACACGGGGGTTGGGCTGTTTTTTATCGTGATGTTCTTTGTTTTGGGAATCATGGCGTTTACAAAATTTTTAACGCCCTTTGTTCCCTTCGCGTTCATCACCGGCGGCTTCTTCTCCGGCCTTTCCGGTTTTATCGGAATGAAGATCGCGACTTCAGCTAACTCAAGAACGGCGCAAGCCTCGTCTGAAAGCCTGAACAAGGGCTTGCGTGTCGCTTTTTCTTCCGGCACGGTGATGGGTTTTACCGTAGTTGGACTGGGGCTTTTAGATCTGTCGATTTGGTTCTTCTTATTAAAGTACGTGTTTTATACGCCCGATTCAAGTGCAATTATGGAATTGGTTGCCGGTGGTTTGACTGTTGAAGCCGCGCAGATACAGCGTATTTCTCTGGCGATGCTGACCTTCGGTATGGGCGCTTCAAGCATGGCCCTCTTTGCCCGCGTAGGCGGCGGCATCTTTACAAAGGCCGCTGATGTCGGCGCCGACCTTGTTGGAAAAGTCGAGGCTGGAATCCCCGAAGATGATCCGCGTAACCCGGCTGTTATTGCGGACAATGTTGGCGATAACGTAGGGGACGTTGCGGGCATGGGCGCAGACCTTTATGAATCCTATGTCGGCTCCATTGTCGCGACCATCGCTCTTGCGGTTTCAGCGCACTATGATTTCGGCGGGGCGGTTGTTCCCATGCTTATGGCAACCATTGGGACGATAGCTTCTCTTATCGGAAGTTTCTTTGTCCGCTGCGGCGACAAAGCATCACAAAAAACCCTGTTAGGCGCATTGCGAAAAGGAACGTATATTTCCTCAGCGATCATCGCACTTGCCGCTTTCCCAGTAATCTACTACTGCCTCGATTGCGCCAACAATCCAAGCCGCATCGGCGTTTATTTTGCAGTTTTGTCCGGGCTGATCGCAGGCGTTCTTATCGGATTTGTAACCGAATATTTTACTTCTGATAATTACAGCCCCACAAAGAATCTCGCCGCGGCAAGCCTTACCGGGCCGGCCACAATTATCATCGGCGGAATTTCACTTGGTATGCTTTCCACCCTTATGCCGGTAGTCATTGTCAGTATTTCTGTTATGGTAAGTTTTTATGCGGCTGGCGGCGCGGCCAGTTATTCAGCAGGGCTTTACGGCGTTAGCATATCCGCAGTAGGAATGCTTTCCACTCTTGGCATTACGCTTGCCACAGACGCTTACGGCCCTGTAGCAGATAACGCCGGCGGCATTGCCGAAATGGCCGGCCTGCCTCACGAAGTTAGGAATCGCACCGACGCCCTTGACTCACTTGGCAATACCACCGCCGCCACCGGCAAAGGCTTCGCAATCGGCTCTGCGGCGCTCACCGCTTTGGCTTTAATCGTCGCTTATATTGACGAGATCAAATTGTATATACCAAAGTACAAACCAGATTTTGAATTGAGGCTTGAGCTTAACAATCCTCCCGTGCTGATTGGCCTTTTTATCGGCGTAATGCTTCCCTTCCTTTTTTCATCCATGACTATGAGCGCGGTTGGCAGGGCGGCACAGAGCATTGTTAGAGAAGTACGCCGCCAGTTCAAGGAAATCAAGGGTCTTATGGAAGGCACTGCGGAAGCGGATTATAGCACCTGTGTTGACATTTGCACCCGTAACGCGCAAAAAGAAATGGTGCTTCCCGCTTTAGCCGGTATTATTTCGCCAATCATTGTCGGGCTGATTTTTGGGGTAAACGGCGTAGCAGGCCTGTTGGCGGGCGCGACCGCCTCGGGCTTTGTCCTTGCGATTATGATGGCAACCTCAGGCGGCGCATGGGATAACGCGAAGAAATACATCGAAGCGGGAAATCACGGCGGCAAAAAGTCTGACCCGCACAAAGCTGCGGTTGTCGGCGACACTGTCGGGGATCCCTTTAAGGATACTTCCGGCCCGTCAATTAACATTTTGATAAAATTGCTTTCAATGGTTTCCATTGTTTTTGCGGCGCTCATTCTGCGGTTTTCTTTGTTTCATTAAGGTTCGGAAGATTTCACACGAAGATCACAAAGGAAGAGAAGATCACAAAGAAGAAAGAGAGGGAAGAGACATTCAAGAATCTTTTCCCTGCGCCTTGTCCTTGCTCTCTAATACACAAATTAAAATGAGCTGTTAGTAATTATTACGGCTTACTGTTTTTTCAGTTCGGCTTCCGTTGCGCGGATTATGGCGGCGGTGTCGGGCATTTCGGGTGGGTGGTCGCCGGAGGCGGGGACGGTTACTGACGGGTATAATTCCCACGCTTCTCGGATTGGGTAGAGGGCGGCTTCTTTTCCGTAGCGCCGCCATTCGCCGGCTCCTATGCGCCATGCGCGGGTAAAGCCTTCGTTGGGGACGGTTATTTCAACGGGTAGCCATCGGCGGCGTTTGCCGTCTTTGCCTTCCTGTTCGATTATGTCTTTGCTGTCTTTCTGCCAGTTGTTGTCGTTTACTTCAAATGCCATGTAGAGGTGTCCGGGGACGGTGATAAAAGCGGTTTCTACGTCTAACGCTTCTAGTAATGAGCAGAATAATATTGAAAGATAGGTGCAGTCGCCGCCTCGATAGTATAATGCCTGATAGGGGTAGCTGACGTTATCGAGGGCGGCTTCGTTAGCTGAAAGATTTTTGTATGAGGTGGCGGGTACTACCACGTAACTTATACCGTATATGCGAAGGGCTTCAAATAGGGCGGCGGCGTAGCGGACGTTTTGCGGAGCGTTGCCTGTTTGCCCCTGCCCTTCTATGGCGCTTGCGACATAGCGGGAAAAGATGCGGACGGAGCCGTCTTTCGGGGAGACGAAGGCGGCGGCGCGGCGGTCGTCTTCCCAACTGAAGGCGTTACGGTGAAATATGGGCATTTGTACCGTTGACGTGCTTTCTTTTTTCGCGCCTAAACTTCGGTATTGGATGTTTATTGTTCCTACTGCGTTGGTGTTTTCTGTCAGGTTGATTAATACTTCATTGAATAACGCGGTTACGGGAATTTCTATGGTTTCGCCGCTTGCAATGCGCGGTATGGTTGCGAATGTCCAAGGCTGTCCCATGAAACTGTCCATGAAAAAAGAAAGGCTTACCGCTGTTATGGCGTTGGGTTCTTCGTTGGTGATTTTTATTTTCGCTATGGGGTTGTGTTCGTACCATGCCCATGAAACGGGAAATACGCGGTACTGTTCAGTTTTTTCAATTCTTACTCTTGATCTGCCGGTCATTATTTCGGAGAGGTTTAGACGTATGCCCAATGTGGCGTTTATCGAGGTAATGGGTGTGGGCGGATCGTATACACGATAATTGTATACGCCTTCGGCAAATACCGACAAATGAGGCAGTATGCGGAATTCCGCGCCTATGTCGAAGGCGGCTGTGGCTTTTGTTCCGCTTGTTTCGTTTCTTGAATATTGGTATACGCCTCCGCTTATTCCGGCGCGGATAGCCCAACGGTCAAGCGTACCCTTTTGGGTACTAGGTTTCCAACGGATAAACGGTCCGAATTTTCCTTCATAGATTGAAAAGGGGCTGCCGATCTGCGCGGCTAGGCTTGAAAAGCCGCCTCCGGCGCTTAATCCAAAGTTAATGTTTTTTGCGATACGCGCAAATGACCAGTCAAGGGAAACGGTCGCGCCCATGCCGGAACTTAAATTTTCCGCGCCGATTGGAGTTTCAAAGGTTGGGGCTAGGGAGAGGGTGAATTCGTTTTCGGCGAAAAGAGAATTTGCAAATAACAAGTAACAAATAACAAAGATTAGGGGGTGGGGAAATGAGCAGTGAGCAGTGAGCAATGAGCAGTGATTTTTGTACGAGGTTTTGTCTTGTTGTTTAATGTTCAGATTAGTTACATTACTCATTACTCATAACTCATTCCTCACTGCTAACTGCTAACTGCTCACTGTTCACTGTTCTCTACTCCGCTGTTATGTCGTTGTCTGCGGCGGCGTCGCTGGCTCTTGCGGACGCTGTTGAGGCTTGGGCGGTTGTGCGGTTGATCGCGCTTGTGTCCGTCTTTGCCACGTTTCCTGTTATGCGTACTCCAGAAGATGAGGTTGCCAATTCCGATACTTTTCCGCTGCGGGCGGCTGTAATGGTAAATGACTTTTCACCTTCTTTCAGTACGAGGGTCGCGCCTACGCCGGTGTAGATGACTGTTCCGGCGGTTAGGGTTTCTCCGATTTTGACCTCAATGCGGCTTCCGTTCTTTTCCTGTTGTACCCTGCCTGTTACGTTTTGCACGGTGTAACTTTGCGCGAATACGCAGACTGTCATGGCAGACAGCATGACTAATAAAACTAAAATTTTCTTCATAAAATACCTCCTAAAATATATTTTTGGCTGACAGCCAAATTATTTGCTCTCCGCTATTTGTTGCAAGCCTCTTATTGCGGCGGCGTTTTTGGGTTCTTTTGCTAATGCTTGTTTGAACCATCGCTCGGCTGTGGCGTAGTCTTTTTCGATTATGGCAAGGTTGGCGCGGTTGGTCATGGCGGGGACTGATCCCATGCTTGCGGCGCGTTCGTAGTTTGTTTTGCCTTCGGCGATTCGTCCGGCGCGTACTAACACTATGCCGAGGCGGTTGTACATGGCGGCGGTTGGGTTTGCGCCCGCTTGCGTCTGTACGTTACGCAATATGGGCTGTATCTCGGTGTCGATGTACTGTTGTATGGCGCGGTTTACTTCTTTTGCCGTTGCCGCAGTATCGGTGCGGACGGCGCGTCCGCCTTGTTCGGGAAGGGGCGCGGGGGGATAGTCTGCCCACGCTTCTTCTACCATGACGAAATCAGCCTGTTTCCCCGTCTTAAATGTTTCGCCTAACACTTTTACGCCCTGCGTCCATGCGGCGGTAAAGCCTTCGGTGAAAGCGGACATTGACAGGGGAAGCCATGCTTGATTGTTTATTATCAATATTTTGCTTGCGCCGTTGAACAGGGTTTCTGCCGCGCTTGCGTTTGCGTTCAGGGAAACGGCTACTAGGAAGTCGTTTTCTGTTTGGACGAAGGCGGCGGGTATTCCTACGCTTTCTAGCCCTGCGGCAAAGAGTATGGCAAGGTCGCGGGCGTTGCCGCTTCGGAAAGACAGGGTTTCGGCGGGGTACTGTACTTCGTCTTTGTTCGTGTAATTTTTGACGAGTTTTATTCCTCCCGCCCTTAATCCTTCCAAGAGCCAGATTGCGTACTGGAAATTTTGGTTGTGTCCGGCGCGGCGGTCGTTACGGGCAAGCCCCGCGATGAATTTGCCGTAGTCTACTGTTTCGGGGGAGTTGGGGGAGATGAAGGCGGCAAGGGCGGCGGGGTCGTTTTCGGTTACGGAGTTGCGGTTGCGCGTTGCAAGTATTACCGAGCGCACGGCTGTTCGTTCTTTTCCTAAGAAACGGTAGCGGATTACTACTTCGCCTAGTATGCGCCCTTTGTCGGTAAAGCGTAATATCTCCGAGGAGAAGTCAGCCAGTAAGGGGAGTTCCTTGCTGCGTCCTCTCGCTATAAAAGAAAGTGTGCCGCATGGGTATTCCGAAGACGTGTAGGGGGCGGCGCGGAAACTTACACGCACATCACGGATTTCGGCGTTTTCGTTGTTGCGGATAGTAAGAGTGCCTATGGCGTTTTTCTGATATATCTGCATGAACGCGGGGTATACTTCTCCGTCTTGGTCAAATGTTATTCCTACGGTTTCGCGGTTTGTTTCTTTGCCTGTTTGAAATGTTATCTGCGCGGTTAATCCGGCATAAAGACCGGAACTGAAGATATTACCTTCCTTATCGAACTGCCGCCAACCTGCGTTTGCCGCTAATGTGAAGCCGGGGGTAAAACGGAAGCCTATTTCGCCGCCGCCTCGCCAGTATAAACTTGAATTGTCTGCGTTTCCGTCAATGCTAGGAATGTAGACGCCGAGAGAACCGTCGGCGCGGATAAAGAGGCGGGACAATGGGAAGTAGTATAAGCCTATGCCGCCGCCGAATGTATAGATGCTGACATTCTTTTCGGTTTCGCCTTGTATGCTGTTCATTAATAATCCGCCTTCGACACCTAATGTGTAGCCTATGCCGAGAGGATTTGGTAATACGCTCGATAGGTCAACTTCAAAGCCGAGGTCGCCGCCGCCGCCTATGCCGTACATGGCGTTGCCTTCGGCGGTCTGCACTTCCGAGGGAAGGTAGACGAAACCGCGGGGGCGGATATTGAAATCTAGCGCAAAGAGTAAAGAGGAGGGAGCAAAGAGCAGAGAGCAGAGAAAAATGAGCAATGAGGAATGAGTAGTGAGTAGTGAGCAGTGTTGTTGTTTGGGGGTTTTTGCTTGAAATTTCGTGTTTTGATTGGGTACATTGAATAGGGAAAGTGATTGTTGATTTTTGATTGTTTTCATGCTATATTTTCCTTATTAGGAGATGTGTTTATGACTATTACACGGACTGTTGAGATACCGGAAAATAGGCGGGTGCATTTGGATTTTGACGTTCCTCGTGAAGTTCCGACAGGGAAGGCGCAGGTCGAGTTTAAAGTTATTCCTTTTGTCAAGAAAGATGAAAAACCTGCAATATTACAAACAAATACGAAAACACCGCATACGGACACGCTTCTAAGCCTCCTTTCAAATATTGGTGAAGTAAACATCGATGAGATACGTGATGAAAGACTGGCGAGACACCTAAAATGAAAGTTCTCATTGATACCAATGTCGTTCTGGATGTAGTTCTTAAAAATGCCTTGTTTGAGGACAGTTCCAGAGCGATCCTTGATAAAGCTGAGCAATTGAAATTTACAGGATACATTTCCGCTTCGGCTGTAACCGATATTTTTTATCTTTCCCAAAAAAAACTTGGAAAGAAGATTGCGAAAGAAGTTATAAAAGAGTTGTTGCATATTTTTTACCCTGCTACGGTAACTGACGGCAATATTTATGAGGCTCTTGATTTGGATTGGAGCGACTTTGAGGATTCCGTACAATATGTTGTTGGGATAAGTTTTTCCGCTGATTACATTGTTACGCGCAATGCTAAAGATTACGCTTCCGG
>NZ_BDHF01000040.1:0-102284 GCF_054786115.1 Treponema sp. R80B11-R83G3
GTATAGGATGCGTAATATGGACAAGCGGGAGAAATTTGAATACTGGCAGGACATTGCTCGCTATGATCTTGAAACTGCTAATGCTATGTTTTCAACCGGGCGTTGGCTTTATGTTGTTTTTATGTGCCAACAGGCGATTGAAAAATTGTGCAAAGGTTTGTATTTGCTTTTCATTGATGACAATGTTCCATGGATTCATGATATTAATTCATTAATTACAAAATTTGCAGACAAATTGCCTGAAGCCGTAGATGACAGTAAACGGCTGTTGTTTGCAAAACTAAGCGCGTTTTATCTTAATAACCGGTATCCTGAATATAAAGAACGGTTAAGTACTTCTCTGAATAGGGAAGACAGAGCATCTTAAATCAAGCGAAGGAGGCATTCGCATGGCTAGAGACATTGAAACCGTAACCGCGATTGTTCGGCAATACATTGCCGATGTACAAAAAGCAATGCCCATTGACAAGGTGTATTTGTATGGTTCATACGCCAAGGGGGCACAGAGAGAAAACAGCGATGTTGACATTTGTTTTTTTTCACAAGCCTTTGAGAGCAGGCGCACTCTGGATATTCTTACCGAGCTTTTCTATCTTAAAATAAAGTACGACAAAGATTTACTCATTGAACCAAACGCGTTTCCGCTGTCTGAACTTGATAATGACAATCCCTTTGTAAATGAAGTGCTGCGAACAGGCACAGAAATTTATTCACGCTGACAGGAGGCACCCCTCTTCCCCCCTTCGTGATCTTCGTGAGATATTCTTGCGAGTAAACCTTCATAGACAAAACCCGCCAAAAAGCGTAAAATAACTACAATGGGCTAAAATGCCGCTTATACAACTTTAAGTGGCGGGACAGTTTTATGAATAAACTTTTTAATTTATTTTATTTGAATCCGGCAAGACGCGGTTTTGCGCGGCTTGTAATTTTATCATTGTTGATATGCTTGTCCATTCCCTGTTGGGCGCAGTCACAGTATTTTACGGGGGACGGCGGAAAGGGAAAGAGCATTACTATCCTGCCGCCAAGGGGTTCCGGCCTTGCGAAAGATCAGGCGTACCTGCCCGACCTTGTGGCGAATGAGCTTGTGAGCAACTTCCGCAGTTTTTCAGCCATGACTTTATTTGACAGGGTAAGCAACCAGAAACAATACGATGAACTTTTGTCTGGCATCTATTCTGACAATGACAAAGCGGGGCTTGACCTCGGCCATCTTGCCTCCACCGAATATATGCTGGTGGGGAACATAACCAAAACCACCACCGGCTATGTGCTCCAGTTGACGGTGAACAAGAACAGCGATAAAACGACCGCCGCCGTGTATTCGGGAACAGTTTCCATTGCGGAACTGGACAACCTTGTCGGCGTGAGGCGGGCTTCGCTTGACCTGCTCCCCAAAATGTGCGTGTCGCTTACCGCGCAGGCGCGGACGGAACTGACCAAAGCGCCGTCAACCGATCAGGGAAACGCGCTTGTCAACATGGCGCAGGGGATTATCGCCCAGCGGCAGGGAACAGAAGTGACTGCGCTCAGCTACTATATGCAAGCCGCCAGCTTTGACCCCGCCCTGCTGGAAGCGGCAAGCAGATCTTCCGTGCTGACCGCCAATATTTCAAGCGGGAACATCGGCAACGACACCCGCAACGACATTCAGTGGTGCAAGGACTGGACGGCGCGGCTCGCGGAAACTGAAACATTTTTCGCCAATTACGTTAAGGAAGGCCAGCCGTACTACCTTGCCTATTCAACTGACATCCAGTGGGGGACGATAGATTATCAGAAGGAGACCCGTGCCGCGTCTTTGAAGATGGGCCTGTACCCTGACCCCGCGTGGATGAATCCTATTAATGAAATAATCAGAGCGGTAAAAACCGGCTTGCAAGCGACCAAACGGGCTGAGGCATGGGGGCTTAACTGGCCGGCGAAAGCGGTAAGCGTTTCTTCGCCTTTTACCAATAAGACCGCAAATTACAATGTTGTAGTAGAAATCATCAACGACATGGGGGCGAGCATAGGCAGGCAGACTGTTGCCATCCCTTACGGTTTTGAGATGAGGAATGACGCAATAACGTCATTAAAGCAATGGGAGGGAACCGTATCCTTCCCGGCGATAAACGCCAATTCGATTACCGACAAGCTCACCATAAAAATAACCAGCATTGACGGGCTTTCTGCGGAAAACGCGGCAAAGCAAAAGAAGATAAGCATAATGACGCTGGCGCAGTACAACAAAATGCTCAGCGACATAGCCGCCGCTCAAAAAGCGGAAGCGGTGCGTAAAGAGGCCGCGCAAAAGTTGGAAAACTCCTTCAAGGTTACAGGGAACGCCATAACCGGCTATACAGGGGATCAAAAAGTTATTGCGATACCCGCTGTTATTAAAGGGGTAACTATTACCTCCATCGGAGAAAAGGCGTTTGAGAAAAAAGGTTTGACAGGCGTTACCATTCCTAACAGCGTTACCTCCATCGGGGATTGGGCGTTTTACAGCAACCAACTGACCAGCGTTATCATCCCCGACAGCGTTACCTCAATCGGCGCTGGTGCGTTTTCTGACAACCCACTGACTAGCGTTACCATAAGTTCAAATGTTACGATTGGGAAAAATGCTTTTTCTACATATAATAAATCAAAAAAGAAGTCTGAAAGCACGGGGTTAGCAGAATTCTACGCGAAGAACGGCAAGAAGGCGGGAGTTTACACCCGCAAGAACGAGAGTAGCACCAACTGGAGTTATAAGGCGCAATAGGGGGATTAAAAATGATGCCTAATTCCCGCTTGTTTCATTATGCCATTGGCGACATGGCGGATGCGTATTTCCAAGCTACAATCGCTTGAGCTTCCATTCTGAAAAGCAGATGGATATTTGAGTGTGGTTTTCCGTTTAATTCAAGAAGTTCAGGAGTTGCCGTTTTGACTCGTTTAATAAGAGTATCAAGTGAATCGGATTCGAGGGCGATGGGTATATCGTCATTGAGGGCATACCATTTGGCAGCTTCATCATCCCAATCTAATGAAACGGTGTATTCGTTCATATTTACATTATATCTTATATTAGCAAAGGTGACAAGGCGGGAACTTGCTCTCTTACATTGCGAACGCCTGTTCCAGCGTTATATTCAGATCAGGAAAGATACCTACCGGAACCTTATCGGCGCTTTTGTAGGTATGAAAAATCGCGCCTTCCTGAAATCGGTACACAGTAACCCCGTTGTTTTCGGGGTCTACAATCCAGTATTCCCGAATCCCCGCGTCCTGGTATAATTTGAGTTTTCGTTCCATTTCGATTGCCGTATTTGAGGGGGATAAAATTTCAATGACAAGATCGGGGGCTCCCCGGCAGCCTTCGTACCCGCGTTTCTTTTCATCGCAGATAACGGTTATGTCCGGCTGTACAACGGTATCATCGCTTCCATCTTCCTTATAGAAAAGCCGCACGTCAAAAGGAGCGGGATACACCCTGCATGGTTTTCCCCTTAAATAAGCATGGAACTGGCTCGACAACTCCATAAGAATTTCCTGATGCCGCGTGTTCGGCGCGGCCATGGCGTAGGCATCGCCGTAGATAACCTCATAACGCTCACCCTCGGCAAGCTCCCATTCCTTGTAATCCGCGTAGGTAAAACTAGCTTTTTCTTTCGGTAACGCTCCCATGATTCCTCCAGCCCGGATCATAGTACCAGTTTTCTGGTAAAAAGAAAAGACGTAAGCAGGAACATACGCCTGCGGTGGTAAGAAGTTGACCTTTGCTTTTCAGGAGATATTTTATACAGAAGGACGGTTCTTTAGCTCGTATTCCTTCTTTTCTATCTGCTCTTTGATTTGGGCTAGTTCGTCCAAAATAGTTCTGTACTCTACGGCTTCGCGGTCGATTGTTGTTTGATTTTTGTCTGTAAACGCGATGTAGGCTTCGTTTCCCAGACGGCTTAACAGTTTTTGGGCCTGGTTTTCGAGCTGTTTAATATCCCACATCAATAAACCCCTTTCGCCCAAATCCTGCGCTTTTGCGCCGGCTTTAATGGCAAATTCCTTTGACGCGCTCCAACCTTGTTCCAGCAGGTCTTTCATTCTTTCGCTAAATGTCATTTTTGTCTCCTCGTTTTCGTTTAATTCCCAGAATCGTCAGGTCATCGTACTGTTCATCTTCCCTAATATGAGTATAATACATATACGCGGGATTTTCAGGGTATTCCCGCGTGTTTGCACAATAACGTCTATATTGAAGAAAATGTTTTTTTAGGAATTCATCCACTTTTTTATCTACCAATACGCGGGAATCTTCCTCGGCATCGGCAGGTTTATAGCACCTGAACATTTTTTCTACCGAAACCATCGCCATTATTACATCTTCTACCCTGCCTTCACAAGCGGTAAAATCAAATTGCAAATCGCCCGGATCTTCGGGGTTGTGGTACTTATGCAGCGTATAAATTTGCCGCGCCATTACCGCGTTGATAATCGCCTCTACGCGCTCAGGGGACAATTCTTCATCAGCTTGACCGCAAAGATGATTCTCGTGAGGCGTATTGACAGGACCTTCCGCGCATACTATTTCCTTAAATCCGCTGTTTCGGAATTTTCTTTTTGACTCTTCAATACCGTCGGTGTATAGCAGCAGTATGTCGCCTTTTTCTATTTGAATAGTTTGAACTTTGTAACCGCCTGAAGATTCAATCATAGAGTTGGGCAATACGCCTGTGGCGGGAGATTGCGGAAGGGTAATAATTTTCATTTTACCTTCCCTCGCGCTATAAAGATGTATGATGTTGTCGCCCGCATTGCAAAAACGGACTGTCCCGGTTACTGAATCAAATAAACAGAGGGAAAAAGCGGCAAAACGCCCTTTGAAAGCAAGCGCTTCTATGAAGTCATTGATCTGGTATACTACTTCTTCAATATGCATTCCCTTTTCATTCGGTTTCCACTGTTTAAAATAGTTAAGAAACATTGTCGCCACTTGAATCATAATAAGCGCCGCCGGGATTCCCTTTCCGGCTACGTCGCACTTGATGATGGCGTAGTAACGCCCGTCAAGGTCTTGGTAATCAAAGTAGTCGCCAGATACGCCTTTTGCGCCTTCATAGTAACCGAAGAAAGTTAAATTTTGCGCGTTTTTAAATCCGCTGCTTTGCTTGTTTCCCTGACTGTCCATTTCCAGGGGAATAAATTTTTTCTGTATTTCCTTGCCTATTGAAAGATCGGACGCGGCAAGCGCAGCTTTTACAAGACCGTGAGTCATGTCATTTATTGTATTGCCAAGAATTGCAATCTCGTCATTACTGGAAATATTTATGTCTTTTCCGGCAAGTTTTGCCTTGTCTTCCGTATCGCGGATTATTTCAATATGCTTTACCAGAGTGATAATTGGTTTGATAATCAAACCGGAGAAAATAAATGCCCCGCTGATACCGGTTAACAAAACTATAAACGCGACAATTCCTATTGTAAAAAAGAGCGTCCTCTGTCCTCGGTTAATTTCATTGATAATTGAATCTAAAGAAACTTCCAGCCTGATCAGTCCACGGAAAAAATTGTTATCCGCCATTTGGCGGTACATTATCGGTTTGTAGAAAATATATTTTCTGTCCCCTGATTTGCTGATGCTATTTAAGGAAAATTCCGGATATGAGCCTATTTTCCCCGTAATACCCGTAAGTATGTCATTTAACTGTATATTTAGCGCGTTAATCGTCACTTGAATATCATCGCGCATTCTCTCTCCTTCAGCGTCAGTACGCAGCGCAAGGGAAAGGAATTGATCGGTTATTGTCGTAATGCTCTGCGAAAGATTTCCCGCCGCTTCCTGGGCGCGGCGGTTAAGTTCTTCGCTCATCTCGGCGTAGAATGGGCTAAGCGCGTCGTCGGTTAAGCGCGTAACGCCGGGACGTAATTCCGCCGTGTCAGTCTTTGAATTAATGTCAGGATCGTTTGTAGCCCAAACATGATCCGTGTATATCGAGTTGATTCCGTAACCTGTGATGGTAACGTATTTCGCTTCTGAAATTGCTACGGAGTTTGAGGGAAGGTACATTAATTCCAGCGCTCCGCGCTCGCCGTGTGATTGAATCGCCAGTGGCAGGTACGATCTTGCGCTTGAAGCAAGCCCTTCAAGCAGAACGCTGGAACGATCCCATAAACTTTTAAGCAGCGTTTCCCGCTGGGTTTTGGTCATAATGATATACATTGGCGTAGAAATCATTATGATAACAAGGAGGATAAGTCCCGTTGTAAAAGACGCGAGTTTAAACCGCAATCCCCTTCCCCTTTTTTGCAGTTGCGTCGTTTTTTGTTTCTTTTCTATTGGCATAAGATCTCCTGTAATGATCGCGAGCGCTTCCTGCCTGACCGCCGCGCTCTCTGAAATGACTCCGGCTATGCCCCGGATTGTCGCAAATAATCCAAGCGCGCAGAGAATGGCGAGTAACACTGCGAGCGCCATGATTGGGTTAAATGTTATCCATCCCCTACGCTGTATTTTCCATGAAGGTTTCCATTCTTTTGAATAATCGCCGAACTTAACCGTACCTGTTCTGGCGACGGGAATAAACGAATCCGCCGTGTACCATCCTCTTGCGGAGTGGTAGAGTTTTAACCTGTAGCGGCCTTCATCCATGTTCTCAAAAGTCAATCCGGCTATTTCCCTGTCCGATAAAATGTTAAAACTGCCCGCCGGCAAATCAGGACTATTTTCCCGCTGTAAAACCACCGACGTTATGCGCCCGTCTGAAGAAAAACCCCTGCCTATTATTCTGATTGAAAGTACTCCCTGTTCATTCTGTTGAGCGTCAATAAAGCTTACGCTTGTGTAGGGAATAAATTTATTGGTTTTAAAAACTATATTGGACGGCAGCCCTATGTTGCCCGCCTTATCAATAGCCGACACTGAAAATGCCCATATGCCATTATCCTGATTTGAATAACTTACCGATGTGTTTGTTCCCATGATTCCCGAAGGCGGCTGATTAACAGCGGCTTCTGCGTTTGCGCCTAAAAATTGAAGGTTCCACGTATAGCCCGCAATATACGGGTCTGAAGACGGTTCCCATGACAAATTAAAATTATTGGATAAAAGATAGCCATCGTCGTCTAACGGCGGGTCAATGATTTTTATCTCAGGGGGCGGAGTACTTTTTTTGTTGTAAGTTATTTTTGCGGACTGCGACCAGTTGCCGGCATAGTCATTGGAGCGGACGCTGAAATACCATTCTCCGTCATTTACCGCGTTATTTTCCATATTCAGATTTGACGTGTTGCCGGTATTATATATCATTACCTTATCGGGCGGCATTTCGTTTGGATCCTGACTCCAACTCCATGAAAATCCCAAAATACCGGATGTATCTTGCGGAATATTCCATGTAACACGGGCTTTTTCGGAGCGACTTACATTTGACGGCGTAAAGTTTACCGCAGTTATCCTTGGGCTTGCAACTGAGCGATCCGGAGCAAGAATGTAGATACGTCCAATATCCCGCGCCGTAGTCTGCCAAAAGATATACGCGCCGTCTTTACCAACCGCAGGTCTTGCAAAAGACGCTTCTGTTGAAACGTCCGACAGCGTATAATTCTGCCAGCCGAAATCTCCGCGTTGAGCCAGAATAATTCTGTTGTTTCCGTTGCGGTTGTCAAACCAGACTACGGTAGGAGCGTTATTATAAATAAAACCGATTGGATTATTGCAGTACGCTTCCGAACTGTTTACCCGTTCAACGCGGCCTGTGATATTCACGTTTGAATTAATTACCGCGCCGTATATTTGAGGCGTTCTGCCCGACAACCGACGTTCCCAAACCAAAAGCAAGTTATCCCCGTATTTTGAAAGATGAGAACGCTGGTTGTCAAAATTATCAGCGTTTGTTTGTCCCTGTATTACAGGATCGTTGAATGTGGTAAAGCGTTTTGCCTCCGTCCACGTTTTCCCCGCGTCTTCGCTGGTTTTATAATACAATTGGTATGTCGATATTGATTCTGTCCCAATGGCAAGCGATTGATAGAACACTATGTCTTTATGGCCTATGTTTGAATGTGCCGGAAGAAAATTAAGCGAAAGGGCGTTTTCCTGAGTAAAAAATTCAAAGGGTGACCAGTTAATTCCGTTGTCTGAGCGGGAATAGCAAATGGAAAGGGATTGTCCTTGCCCCCTTGTAATAAAAAGCAGATACCCGCCGTCTGCGCGGACGTACAGGCGCGGAGCTACGGAATTTTCAGCGCCCAGATTCACAATATGTTTTGAAAAACTCAAACCCCTGTCCTGTGAAATAAGTATCTCCGCCTGAGCGTTTCCCGAAGCTGCGGCGATTAAGATTCTTCCCCTGTTGTCAATTGCCATGCTTATAATCGACGGTTCCGTGCCTAAATAGGCGTAGGGGCCGCCGACTGTTCCCCTTTGTACCCAATCTTTTCCCGGTTCTTTAACAGCCAAAAAGATATTTATAAAACCGCCCGAAGTAACGCTCGCGTCTCTGTTAGGCGTCACTTCCTGCCACGCTATTACGGAAAAATCATTCGAATATGCGCTAACAGGAAACTTTCCGGGCCGGGGCGAAAAGGGTTCCTCTTCTTCCCAGAAAAATTCCTGCGCCGAAAGAGCGAATACGGCGGCTGCCGCGAGAAGCGTAAATAACAGTAATTTGCAAAACCGCGTCATAATACCGATTGTATCCTTCGCTGTAATTCTACAAGTTTTGTTATATTGCGGTTTTTGGGGTTTTGCATAAGACGCTCCACAAGCGAAAGCGCCACAAGGCTGTTGCCCAAATTCAATTCGCGTAACGCCCGCTGGTAATCGGCTTCGTCTTCACTTGAAAGAACAATGCCTCCCGGAACGCTCATCCGGCTTAACAGCCTGTCTCTTACCTGCGTCGCTTCAGTATTCTGCGGATTCAAAACTATGGCCTCGTTCAACTGCGTAAGGGCGACTTCGTACTGCGCCGCAGCGTTACTTTCAAAAATGCGTCTTGCGGACGCAGTCAGTTCCCTTGAACGCGCGATATTCGCGGGGTTTGGCGGCGGCGGACGGTATCCCATGTCTATTTCAGCCTGAGTTAAGATAGCCTTTAAATTCGGATAACGCGGATTTATTTCCGCCAGGTTTTGAATATCTGCAAACGCTTCTATGGAACGCCGCTTTGTTCCCGCAATGGCGTTTCTCATGCGCTGTTCAAAAGACGCGTTAAATGCAGTCGGGTCCAGGAATTGTTCTATCCTAAGCTCAAGAATACCCGCTTCCTGATTAACGGGGAATATCAGCCTGACCTGTCTTGTCAACTGCCGCGCTTCGTCAAATTTTGCGACTCCCAACGCGCGCTGACCGGAGTTTATATAACGCGCTCCTTCGTCAAAATTTCTTTGCGCCTGGCTTAAAAGCTGGCTCATCTCCGCATAAAGCGGCGCCGTCTGCGGGATTACGCGATCCGAGCTTGCCGACATAGCGGTTCGGATAATGCCCAGCCAGTAATTAATTTCTTCGTTGTCGTCTGGGTTCGTTATGCGCCAGCGGTTTCTTGCCCTTGTTAAAATATCTTCCGCCTGCTGGAAATTGCCGTTAAAGTAAACAGTACGCGCGTTGTTTAACAAATTACGCACTTCAGCGATTATCGCCTCATTTTCAGAAATGGCAATCTGCTGGCCAAGGTTGACTAATTGCGCATCACGCATTTGCCGCAAAGACGCCGATTCCTGTATTTCAAGAGAATCGCTGAATCTGTCGGAAGCCTTTTGAATCCTTTCGCGGGCAAGGTCATAATTTTGTCTTTGATAGGCGGTCTGCGCTTCCCTAAAAAGCCGTTCTCCCTCTTGTCTGAACGCCTCAGCCTGAGTTGATCTGCTGCGGGCAGTTCCCGCCAATGTAAGGCCTTGCGCGCGGAGACTTTCCAATTCATTTACCGCAGTCTGATATTTTTGGCGCGTGTTTGTTATTTCCGTATCGCTTGAAACACTTGACGGTTCGTTTTTAAATTGCCCTAAAATAACATTCCCGTTTTGCAAATCAGCGGATAACGCGGAAAGCATCGCGTTAAGTTCCGTCAGCGCTTCGGCAGGATAGCGTAATACCGTAACAACGCCGTTGAAACCCGTGCGGCTCTCGCCTTTAAGGAAATTATCGCCTGTTTCCAGTTCTTTTTTTCTTGCCGCCAAGCTGTCTTGCAGGCTGTTATACGCTATACTGTAATACCTTTGAGCCGACAGGCGTTCTTCTATAAGCAATTGGGAATAAAAGGCATTTACGGCAGTCAGGGTATTTGTAATGTATGAAACATTGCTATACGCGCTTATTTCCGTATTTATTTGATTGGCGCTTGTTCTAATACCGTTAATAGCGGTTTGCATTCCCATGATTGCGTTTCTTGTCTGTTGTTCGGCATTTAACGCCGCAGTCGCGTTAATTGTACCTTCACGAAAGCGGCTCAGGGAAGAACTATCGATATTCATGCGCAAACCGGTATTTGCAGTCTGCAAGAGAACATTGTTTGCTTCACCTAACGCTTTTATTTCAAGATACGGCAGAATGTCTTCACGCAGAATATTGTTTCCGTAGAGCGTGACCGTCTGCGGTCTTGCGCCGCCAAAAAGCAACCTGTGCCTGTCAAAAAACAGCGGGGAAATATTTACATAATCAGATGACTTGTCCAGAGAAGAAATGGCGGCGGCATAATTTCCGCCGTTAAATGCCGTAAGCGCAGAAGAATTTACTTTTTGAAGAAATTGCGTAATTGCCGCGTTGACAGGCTCGATTGAATTTTTCCAGTAAACGTCAAAAACGCCTAACATCCCTTCCTGTTTGTTTTCTTCAGCCCGTCCGTTAATGCTTATTCTGATAAATGAAATATGGTTGCGGTCAACAATTTCAGGCTCTCTTGCCCGTATTACGTTAAGAATTCCGGCAAAGACGGCATCGGCGGCGTACAATTCCTGTTTTAACGCGATAAACCCGTCCGCAGAAGAGGCAAGCCTGTCCGCCGTTTCGCTGATTCCCACAACGCCGCCTGAGTTTATAACGCGGATCATTTCGGCGGAAATTGCCCCCATCTGCGAGCTTGTCTGTTGAAAAGAAGCGAGTATCGAATTAACTCTTTCTGTTTGAGCTATGGCTTCATTTTCAATATCCGCCCCGTAACCTGCCGCGAAAAATTCATCGCGCATAAAATCCATGCCTTCAGCGTAAACCTGAATGGCTGCCGCACAATCGCCCTTGTCCAGTAATTCTCTGCCTCTTTCCATAATGCTTGCCAATCTGTTTCTGTTTACGTTAAACTGCGCTATTTCCTGAGTCCTTGACACAAAGTTTTCGAGGATAGGATTCTTATCGCTTTCCAGCGAATAAAGCCTGTTTGTCAATTCAAGAATTTTTTCCGCATTTTGAGGATCATTTAAAATGGTATTTATCAATTCATCCGCAGACCGGTTAAAATCATCCTGTAATTGGTAAATTTTACGCATACGTTTCTGCGCCAAATCAAGTTTGTCGGGGTTTCGTCTCGCGAAAGCGCTTAATATCGATATAGCTTCATCATATTTTTTGTTTTTTATCAGGGCATCTGCTTTGGATAAATCGGCATCCTGCATACCGCCGCCAAAAAGCGGAGTTATGGCAGCACACTGCAAAAAAATCGCGAAAATACTGATAATAACCGTTAAGCGGACAGGTTTAGTCATTGTCAATTATATACTATATTATATTATCGTATTTTTCCTAATAATCCTTCGCATATACTATTTTTTTTGATTTTTTCCGATTATATTATATAGTAATATCTTTAAAATTATAGTTTTTGATGTTCTTTAATGCGCTGTAAAACGGCACGGAACCATGGAATGACCAAATTAAAAATGACGGCTGTTTTTGCCGTTTTTCAGTTTTTTTTTCCTCATTTACCCACATGGTCTGCCGACGCTCAGGATACTTACGGTAATATAACTGATTATCTAAACGGCATCTACGGAATTGATGATAACGCGGGATTAACCGCTTTTCCTGTTTTAAATATTCCGATGGGTGGACGCTCCGAAGGCATGGCCGGCGCGTTTTCCGCAATTTCAGATGACGTTTCTTTTCTTGAGTTTAACCCCGCAGGCTCTTCAACGCTGGAAAAATCCGAGTTGGCGTTCTTTCACAATAACTGGATAGCCGATGTAAAAATCGAAGGCATTGCCTATGCCTCGCGCATTAAAAACTTTGGTTTTGCCGCAGGGGCAAAATGGCTGTACACGCCATTTACCGAGTACAATTTTTACGGTGACAGGGTTTCCAACGGTTATTATTCTGAGGGCGTGGCCGTTTTGAACGCTTCCTATAATTTTTTCTCCGGGTATTATTTTTCAGGGCTGTCTTTGGGAGTGAACGTGAAGGGCGCTTTCCGTTCAATGCCCGACTACACAGATGATGATGACAATATAATTAAAGGATCGGGACTATCTCAGTCCGCAGTGATGGTTATGGCGGATATAGGCCTGCTTACAAGATTCAATTTGTTAAAGGGATACGCTTCAAGGGATAAAAACGCGTCCATTGCCGTAGTTATCCGCAACCTTGGTCCGCCCGCTCTTGACGAGCCTCTGCCAACGGTGCTTAACGCCGCATTTTCGTATAAGCCTATCCGTCCCCTTACACTTGCTTTTGATTTTTTGCTTCCGGTTAATTTGACGGATTTTTCTCTTTCTGAATCGCCTTACGGGGCGTTAGGTGTTTCTGTCAATGTTACAAACTTTTTATCAATGCGCGCGGGCGTTATGGTAAAACCCGGAAGCAGCCGTATCACAGTAGGCAGCGCCATTAACATGAACAAAATTTCTTTTGACATAAACTATACTCTTGATTTGCTTACTCAATTACAGCCCCTTAACAGGATCAGCCTTGCGGTGCGTTTTGATTTAGGAGACGGAGGCAGAAGGCAGGTATCCGACAAAGTAGACGAACTGTATCTTTTGGGTTTGGACGCGTATTCACAGGGAAATCTTGAAGACGCAAAACTGTGCTGGGAAGAGGCTCTAAAGCTTAATCCCAAATACGAACCTGCGCGGGAAAGTCTTGATATGCTTGAAACCCGCGAAGATTTAAAGCAGAGGATAGAAGATCTTTATAAGTTGGAATTTTAGCAGGTTCGAAAAGATTTTTTTCATATTTCAAGTTCCTGCTTTTCATTAAAATTTATATTTTCTCTTGAAAATCATTCTGGTAAATCCGGAATCGCCAATACCTAGAACAAATGAAGGCTCGTAATATATCAAGAGTAATGTATCTTTATTTTTATTTATTAAAAATTTTCCTCTTGAATCTGACGCAAAATAATCAGCCGCCAATTCCGTACTTTCAACTAAAATAGAATATTGATCAAATGAAATGGAATCGTCATCTATTTCATCTTTAATCATTTTCCATAAAATTTCTTTTGTAAATCCCAATTCTTTTACACCTTTAATGTTTTCTAAATCTGTTAAAAAATCCGTAAAATCAAATTTTATAACACTTGAAACAAATGCGTCTCTCTTTCTGTAACTGAATATTATGCCAATATTTAAATTGGTTTCAAATACCGAATTAATAAAATCACTTTTTACATGGGATACCGCGCTTCCCTCCCATACGCCTTCAAGTTGATCATAAGTATCTAGGTCTGTCCAATTTTCTTCCGCCTGTGAATATAAACTACTATTTATACAAAAAAGAAAAATAAGGAATACCGCATATTTTACAATTTTTTTCATAAATACCCGCCTTTATGGTACATCATATAAGGGATGTGATCAAGGTGGTAAAATTCTTATTAGCCTAGAAGATGTATGCCAAATAAAATACTTTAGTACAGGTCAATCTGGCGTTGCCCTGTACTCAAAAAATCCTTTGGGCATACATCGTTCTAATATCACTCCACTTTAAACTTTGAAACCTCACGCAACAAATCGTTAATAGCTTCGCGGTTCTTTTGGGTCATATCATTGACGTTATTTACGGCCAGGTTAATCTGCTCCGCTCCGGTAGCCATCTCGTTCATGCCGCCTGTTATTTCCTGCGTTACCCTTTCAAGGTTTTGGCTTTCCTTCAGTACTTCCTGACTGCCGTCAAGCATTTCTTCGCTGCCGCCCTTCACCTGCACGGTTATTTCTTTCAAACCGCCCGTGCTTTGCAGAAGCTGCTTGCTCCCCTCTTCTTGTTCTTCCATCGCGTTGCGGATGTTTTCTTCCTGCTGGGAAACGGTCTTAACGCCAGTGTCAATCGCCTCGAACCTTTTAAGAACGTTATCCGTGGAGCCGGTTATCTTGTCAATGGAGTCTTTTATCTTCTTTAAAACAACGCCTATGGTCTTTGACTGCTCGCTGGAACTCTCCGCCAGTTTGCGGATTTCATCGGCGACTACGGCAAACCCCTTGCCCGCCTCGCCAGCGTGCGCGGCTTCAATCGCCGCGTTCATCGACAGCAGGTTGGTCTGGCTGGCGATGTTTTCCATTACCGCGTTAATTTCCAAAAGCCCCTCCGACTCGCGGGATATTTCCTGAATGTCCGTCGCAACTTCCTGCAATCCGGAGCGTCCTACTTCCGAGGCCTCCTTTAACGTGTTTACATTAGCCGCATTGTTGATTAGCGTGCCGGTGACGGAATTGATATTCGCCACCATTTCCTCTACGGCGGATGACGACTGGGAAATGTTTTGGCTCTGTTTTTCCACTTGGGTGTTGAGTTTGTTGATGTTGGCGATAACCTGCTCCATTGTCGCGTTTGTTTCGGTCACGCTGGCGCTCTGGTTAATCACGCGCCCTTTGATGCTCTGGATGTTGGAGGTAATCTCGTTGATTGCCGCCGCGGTCTCGGTCATGTTGCTGGACAGGGCGGTGCCTATGTCCGACAAAGCGCCGGCCTGCTTTTTAATGAGAAGCACAAGGTTTTTGATTTTTTGAATTGTCTTGTTAAAGTAGTCGGCAAGGTCGCCTACCTCGTCTTTGGAGCCGACCGGGATGGTACGCGTCAGATCGCCCTCGCCTTCGGAGATGTCCTTCAGGGTGTCGGCCACCTTTACGATTGGCGCGGTAGTGTTGCTCAGGACAAGGTAGATGATTACAACCGCCGCCACAAGGGCTATCGCCGCCAAAATAATGACAAACGTTCTAAGCGCGTTCACTTCCCTCATGATGTAAGTTTCCGTTGAACCGACCATTACAGACCATGTCGTCGGGGAAACCCCTATCGGAATATTGGCAATCGCCATTACCATGTTTGTTTTCAGTTCCGGGTCGTAAGCCATGCCTTGCCATTCTTTCGCGTTTTTAATGGCCGTTTTGACGTCGTTTAAGTATTGGTCGTACTGCGTTTCCTCGTCAATTTTCCTTCCTATAAATTCAGGCAGGTAATTCGCCAAAATAGACCCGGTGTCGTTGTAAATGACCATGGAGGTAACTTCTTCAAAATCTTTCATGGTCTGCTCTATTCTGGGCTGTATTATGGCGATGTCCAACTGGCAGCCCACTACTCCGACTACGTCGTTTATGCGCTTGTTCAAAATAGGGACTTGGATTCTGACGGCGAAAGTCTTCTTTCCGTTATTTGTAAAATCGGTTATGTCCGACATAAAGACCGTCATTTTGTTGGGCCCGTTCATGTGGTCCATCATATCTTGAACCATGGTGGCGTTAATGGCCTTTATGCTCCCGTCTTCCCTTGAAAGAACATAAGCGAACTGCCCTGTGGGAGTCGCGCCGAGCGCGCCTACATTACGCGCTCATTGCCGTCAAGGGCGTTCGGCTTCCAAACGGTGAACATTCTGACAAAATCGGGCATATCCTCAAAAACGGACTGCAGCGTGTCTTCATACGTTTTGCGCCGTGTATCTATGGCTATGTTTTCGTAGAAATTCATTATGTTCGATAACGTTTGCAGCACCTCTATATAGCCGCCTATCCTGCCGTCCCAATACTGCGCCCGCTGCCGCGCCAGATACATGGTTTTCTGCTTGGCGAGAGCCATGGTTATCTCGCTTGACTTCACCAGCTCAATTATGGCAATGCCGCCCGCTACTATCGCCACAATGGCGATCATCATTATGCTCAGTTTGACTTTAATTTTCATTTTTCCCCCCTTTCCTTTTAATATAAAATTTGTTTACTTCCCACTTTATTTAGTTTATTACTTTTTATGTTTCTGTCAAGTAGATGTTATTGCTTTTTAATTTACAAGTAAAACCTTTATTAATTTGTGAATGGAATCCGGCATTGTACCTTAATCAATTCCTATTGCTATGGATAACGCTTGCCACAATTCGATAAGCTTTTCTTCGGAAAGGTTTCCCACATAATCGGTTAATCGTGTTTTTAAAATACTGATAAGTTCATCGCATCGTATCGCGCTTGGGTGCTTTAGTCCTTCTTCAATGCCAACTCGAACCTGAGTGCTAAGACCTTCATAATTGGTGTACACCGGCGCACAAATAAGAGTAGAATAGGCGCTGTCGATAAGTTCTTGCCTTGAAACAATGACATACACCCTTTGTTTTTTAGCGTCTGTTTTTGAACCAAGAGAAACTCGATAAAGTTCTCCACGTTTCATATTACAGCCTGAAATTTTAAGTTTTCTTCAGCTTCTTTGTTAAATCGTTTTGCGTTGGCATTTATTATTTCAATATCTTGCCGTCTGCGTTCATGTTTTTTTAGTTCATTGATGTAATAGGCAAGGGCAGTTTCAATGAATTGAGAAATATTCATGTCCTTGTTGAACAAGGCAAGTTCCTTCAACAAAGAATTAGAAAGCGAAACAGATTTTTTTACCTTTGTTATCATGCTACTAAAATACTACTTTTTTACTTCAAAGTCAAATTTTTTCCCATCCATGCATTTACCGCAATCAAGACATTTTCCTGATCCCCTGGATTGAGTTTCAAACATATAAAAAAACAATTGACTATATATCAAAATAATGATATGTTTTTTTAAGCAATTTATTTGGAGGAATATCAATGCCGGCAATACGGAAAAGCGCTGATTTACGGAATAATTATAGCGAAATATCAGAATTTTGTCATAATTATAGAGAACCTATATTTATTACAAAAAACGGTCAAGGCGATCTAGCTGTAATGGGCATTGAAGCGTATGAAGAAATGAATGGCAGACTTGAATTATATCAAAAAATTCTTATAGGCTTAAGTCAAATAAAAAACGGAGAAACAATTCCAGAAGAAAAAATGATAAAAAAAATTAAAAAATATGCATGTTTATAATGTATAATTTAATATTTTCAAAAATAATAGATGAAGATATTGACTCATGCTATTTTTATATAAAAGACAAATTGGAGGCGCCAATGGCTGCTGAAAATTTAATGAAAGAATTATATGAAAAAATAAATCAAATAGAAGAAAATCCTTATTCCAGACCATTAGTACACGATAAATTATTAGCATCTTTAGGAATAAGATCGATAAAAGTAAAAAATTATCTGTTATTTTATAGTATTGAAGAAGAGAATAAAAATATTAATGTTATTACTTTTATGTATAGTAAAAGAGATTGGGTAAATATAGTAAAAGAAATACCTTTTGACGAAATTATATAAAAACCCTGTTTTATTTCAATGTCAAATTTTTTCCCACCCAGGCATTTACCGCAATCAAGACATTTTCCTGATCCCCGGAACTTAGTTTCCGGTACATAGCCACCAGTTTTCTCTCAATATCATTTAACCCTTCCGGCTCAATTCCCGTCACAAGATACTCCGCCGATGTCTCAAGAAGTTTCGCTATTTCAACTCCTTCTTTGATGTTTGGATAAGTTTTCCGTGTCATCCATTTTCTGAATGTGCTTAAAGGAACGCCTATTTTACCGGAAATCCATTCCTGAGTCGTATTTTTTGCCTTTATTTCGTTTTTAAGCCTTATCCAGAAATCCATGCCTTAATTTTAACTAAAAAAGAGAGCAAAAACGGCATATTTGCTATTGACATAATACCATAATTGGATACTATTATTTTATGGGTAAGAATATTTGGAATTTTTTGCTTGATTGGTAAGCAATTTTGGGTATTCAAGAATCATGAATTCAAATGGCGAGAAAGACCACAAAGGCAATCCCGATGGATGCTCATCTAATGGAGAATGAAAATGTTTTTGGAAAAAAATAAAAATTATATACGAATTGTTTTAATGGTGTGTTTTGTCGCAATTGCGGCCGCTCCGGTTGCATCTCAAACTCAATCATGGACAGGCAATGGTGGAAAAGGAATCAGGCTCACTGTGCTTGAACCTGTCGGAAGAGGGCTTTCCGAAAATGAAGCATGGATGCTTTCATTGGTGCAAGGATCAATGACAAGTGACTTTAATCGGTACTCGGCGATGACCATCATTGATAGGCAAAACCTCGAAAAAATTATTGCGGAGCAAAACCAATCGCGTTCCGGGAATTATTCAGAAGCCGATTATGTAAAAATAGGGCATCTTACCAATGCCAGTTTAATTCTTACCGGTTCTATAACCAAAACCACTAATGCCTTTATGCTTGAATTTGCGGTAACGGATGTTGAATCCGGTGAAAGGCGTGCCTCATATTCGCCAAAGTCGGTAACACCGGCATCTCTTGAAAATTTATCAGCAGTTAAAGAAGCAACGGCAGATTTGCTTGCCCAATTGGGGGTGACTTTAACTGATCGTGGACTTACAGAACTCAAGAAACCTCTTGCTGTACAACAAGTACAAGCGGAAACTGCGCTTGCGCAAGGTGTTGTCGCCCAACGGCAGGGAACTGAATTAGAAGCGCTTTCTTTTTTCATTCAGGCTGCCAGCAGCAATCCCAATCTCGCGGAAGCGGCAAGCCGCTTAAATACGCTTACTACCAGTATTGCAAGCGGAAACATCGGCGTGAACGTGCGCAGTGATATTCAATTGAGGAATCTGTGGATTGAACGGCTGGAAGAGACCGAAACTTTTTATGCAAACTCTCTCAAAGAAAGACCGTATTTTCTTGTTTATTCCACGAATATCAGTCCGCTTGAATACAGCGGAAAAAATGTCTCCCTCTCGCTTGAATCAATAGCGGTATATCCCGATCTTTCATGGACTAGTTCGGCAGATCAAGTTGTACAAACTGTACGAAAGGGGCTTCAGGCTACCGAAAGAGCCACCGCTTGGGGGTTAGCGAACTGGCCTGTTCAAAGCGTCACCTCGCCCAGCCCTTTTGCAACAAGTTTCCCCGGCTTCTGGATAGAAGTGGAAGTGCTCAACTCTAAAGGAAGCAGCATTGATGCAAAAGAATCAGTCTGGTTGCCGGCAGGTATGGAAGTTACACTCCAACAAAACGGGACTACCACAGCCAAACCTATAGGCGGCATTAGAGGAGTAGTTTTTCCTACAGTTGATAGTAATGCTGTTACCGAGCATTTAGGCATCAGGATTAATAGCATTGACGGCGTTCCCGCAGATACAGTTATGAGACAGGGACGCATACGCATTATGAATAACACAGAATTTTCCCGTTCTCCTTATGCGAGTATGGTTAGAGGCTTGCGGCCTGGTACTGCCACCGAAGAATGGATTTATTTTAGCTGGCAAAGTTTAACAGGCGCTTCTTCCTGGCGCGCTGGAAATCATCACATAGCTGTTATAAATCGTGGTGTTACTAATATTGACAATGCGGCATATCAAGGGCAGGGAATCTCCCATGTGATTATTCCGAATACTGTAACGTCCATTGGAGATAGGGCATTTCAAAATAACCGATTAACCAGTTTAATACTACCTAATAGCGTTAAAACCATTGGAAATAGCGCATTTAGTAACAATCAATTGACCAGTGTAATTATCCCAAATAGCGTAACTTCTATTAGAGATTATGCATTTAGTAACAATCAATTGATTAACTTAACTATCCCAAATGGAGTTACTTTTATTGGGGATTATGCATTTAGTAACAACCGAATAACTAGTGTAATTATACCGAATAGTGTTACTACACTTAATGTGTATATTAATTATAATAATTATTGTACACAATTTAATGATAATCCTTTGGAAAGCGTAACAATTGGTCCAAATGTCGATGTTTATAATGGGGATGGGAGGAGTAATGGTAGATGGCTGGATTTTCGAAATAGATATAAAAGCAATAATCGCATGGCTGGGACTTATACACTTGAAGGAAATACATGGGCGTATAAGCCATAACGATTAAGAAGGAATGTGCTGTAAAAAATATCGTATGTGGCAAACGGCGTTTAACAAGAATTAATATTCCCCATTACTCAAACAACAACACGCCAATTTTACTAATAACTTCATCAATTTTTTCAGATGTAATTTTTGTAATAAATTCTATCTCTCTTGTTTTCCAATCAAGGCTTTTAATTTGGTCTGACAAAACAGCACCGTCAATTTTTTCATTATCAACTTTTACTTCAAATGGATAATTTTTTATTTTGCTTGTTATAGGGCAAAAAAGTCCTAATCCTACTTTTTCATTATATTCCTTTGGAGAAATAACTAACGCTGGCCTTTTCCCTTTTTGTTCATGGCCGGATTGAGGATCGAAATTTAACCAAACAATATCCCCGCGTTCAGGGGAATATTTTTTCTTTACCATATCTCTTTTCCAACAGGACCGCCTGTCTCAATTTCTCTATGAATATTTTGTTCATTAATGTTACTTAACATTTCAGATAGTTTGTTTTTTTGAATAGGTTTAATAATTATCACTTTTCCTTTGTCATTAATATCAACATAAGAGCCGTCTTTTAACGCTAATTCCCGGACAATATGACTGGGTATCCTGATTCCCAAACTGTTTCCCCATTTTTTTACTACAGCTTCCATAAATTACTCCAATAAGTAAAGTATATACCATGTTTATACATTTATCAAAGCTTTTTTGACGCTTTTTTCAATTAATATGCTATACTCCTAATAGGAGAAAACAATGGCAGAAATACTAAATATCGAAACAAAGAAAAAATTGATAGAAGCGAACTGGCGCATGGAAGATTTGAACGAGACACCTTTTATCATCGAAGTTGGTCCTATGCACATGGGAACAAAAAAATACTACAATAACCCTGATGCGGAAATTGAATGGGCGGAAGATCTCGCCAAAAAGCGGGAAGGCGTTTACGATTACGGTTTCCCCAACATTAAGCCCAATCAGGGAATCAACATTGTGGCGGGCGCGTTTGGCTGCAAATGCAAAGTCAACGACGAAGCCGACCCCTGGGTTGACTGCATTATCCGTGAGGAAAATGTCGATGACGTTTTTAAACTGAAAATTCCCGACCCCGTAAACAATCCCTACTTTGAACAGGCTTGGAAACACGTTGAGGCGTTGCAAAGCAAATCGAAAATTCCGCTGAGGGTCGTCAATGTTCCCTCCCCGCTTGTTACGGCGTCTCTTATTTGGGAATATACCTCGTTCATAGAAGCAACGCTTGTCTACCCTGACGAAGTTCACGCGCTTATGGATAAAATCACGGAAGCGACTATCGGCTATATTAAAGAAATGTTTAAACGGATAACAAATCTCTACGGAGTGAGCCACGAGTTTTGGTATGTGCCAAAAGAGATGGGTATCCGCGTGAGCGATGATACCGCCGCGCTTCTTTCACCTAACCTGTATCGCGAATTTGGAGTAAAGTACAACGCGATGATAGCGAAAGAATTTAACGGTATCGTAGTACATTCCTGCGGCGACGTGTCCAATGTCGCGGAAGCGATGATGGAAATCCCCGGACTGCGCGGCCTTGATTTCACTATCCCGCAAGTGCAGAATTGGGAAAAAGTCCGAGACGCAGTATCGGGAAAAACTCCCCTCTGTCTGCGTCATTTTTACTGGGATCATCTTGATGACGGGCTTTCAAGCGTAGAAGATTTAGCAGCCTACTCAAAAAAACTGATTGACTTTTTCGGACGCAAGGGCGTATTCATTCAAACATCAACAAAAACCCCCGAAGAAGCCGTTGCTCTAGGCGAAAAAATGCACAAATTGATGTCGGTGTAAATACTATTTTTTTTCTGCCTCTAAAATTTTTAATCTACACTCCGCGCGGCGCAGTTCTTCTTTTGCTTTGCCAATATTAAATTTTAATTTTACGTTTTTTAGCGCTTCTTCTGCCTGCTGTTTGGATTCGAGGGCGCGCTCTTTGTCAATTTCTTCCGGCCATTCGGCGTTATCTGCCATCAGAACGTTTTTGTGTTCTTTCACTTCCAAAACGCCGCTGCTGACAAACGCGGCGCGCCAATTGCCATTGTCGTCTTTAATGCGGAGTATGCCTGTAACGGAGAGCGCGGTAAAGGGGGAATGGTTTGCGTATATTCCAATTTCGCCGTCTTCAAGAACGAGGGTGATTGCCTCCACTTTGCCGGAATAAAAAAGCCGCCGAGGAGTGTGAACCTCAAAGTTAAAAAGAGCGGGCATTATTTTGGCCTTCCCATAACGTCATCTATGTTGCCTGCCATGTAAAAGGACTGCTCGGGGATTGAATCACATTCGCCGTCAAGTATCATTTTGAAGCCACGGACGGTTTCCTTGACCGGCACATAACGCCCTGGAATACCGGTAAATTTTTCCCCGACAAAAAACGGCTGGCTGAAAAAACGCTGAATCTTTCTGGCTCTGGAGACGGTGAGTTTGTCTTCCTCGGAAAGTTCGTCCATGCCCAAAATGGCGATTATGTCCTGCAATTCTTTGTAACGCTGCAAAATTTGCTGGGTGCGACGGGCGGTGTTGTAGTGCTCATCGCCTACAATTGCCGCATCAAGAATGCGCGAACTTGAAGCGAGCGGATCGACAGAGGGATAAATTCCCAACTCTACGATTTTGCGCGACAGCGTGGTGGTCGCGTCTAAGTGGGCGAAGGTTGTCGCCGGCGCGGGATCGGTAAGATCGTCGGCAGGGACATAAACCGCTTGAATACTGGTGATCGATCCTTTTGAAGTGCTTGCAATTCTCTCTTGAAGACTGCCCATTTCGTTGGCGAGAGTCGGCTGATAACCGACCGCGCTTGGGATGCGTCCAAGAAGGGCGGAAACTTCCGCGCCCGCCTGAATGAAGCGGAAAATGTTATCGACAAAGAGAAGCACGTCCTGCTTGTCCTGATCGCGGAAATGTTCCGCCATGGTAAGACCGGCAAGCGCGACTCTCATTCTCGCTCCGGGAGGCTCGTTCATCTGTCCGAAAACAAGCGCTGTTTTTTCAATAACGCCGCTCTCAGTCATTTCTTTCCAAAGGTCGGCTCCTTCGCGAGAGCGCTCACCAACCCCGGCAAAAACCGAATAGCCTGAGTGTTCTGTCGCTATGTTACGGATTAATTCCATAATAACGACTGTTTTCCCAACTCCCGCGCCGCCGAACAGGCCAATCTTGCCGCCCTTCGCGTAAGGCGCGATTAAATCGATTACTTTTATTCCCGTCTCAAGCAGCGCGGTCGCCGGACGCAGTTCGTTAAAATCAGGGGCGTTACGGTGAATTGAATCATACTGCGCCGCGCTGAACGCGCCCTTATCGTCAATGGGTTCGCCTGTCACGCTAAACATCCGCCCCAACACTTCTTTGCCGACCGGCACGCTGATTGGCCGTCCTGTGTCCTCAACCTCAAGCATACGGGACAATCCTTCGGCGGCGGACATCGCGACACAGCGCACGCGGTTGTCGCCGATATGCTGAAGAACTTCAAGAGTAACAACGCGGTTAAACCCCTCGCCGCCGGTCTTTACTTTAAGCGCGTTCAAAATAAGCGGAGCCTGCCCCTGCTCAAAACGCACATCCACAACAGGACCGATAATCTGCGTAATATAACCCTTATTCATATCTTCCCTCCTTTATGGCATCTGACCGCTTTTAAGCGATTAGATGCAAGTTAAATACCGTTTACCTCTCACCATAATTTATTGTTTAATCATACACATTTTATTTATTTTTTACCATGCTTTTATCGTAATATCTTGTGCAGGGGATAGGGTTTGAATACTTTTGTTCAGTTAATGCTTTCATATCTATACTCCTTTATAAATCCCCGTATCCGGCTATTGTGTCACGCAGAAAATACGCGCTGTCTTTGGGAGTGCGTTTTAACGTCTTAAAATTAACATAAATTATGCCAAAACGTTTAGTGTAACCATAGGACCATTCAAAATTATCCAACAGCGACCAGACATAATACCCTTTCAGGGGAACTCCCCTCTTTATTACATCCGCGCAAACTGCAAGATGATCTTTAAGGTACTTAATCCTTTCCCTGTCATGTATTCTTTCATCAGCGGTTACAGTATCCTCGTAGGCGCAGCCGTTCTCAGTAATATAAATCGGTATCTCCGCCTTGCCAAATGCGCCTTTTGAAATTTCCGCTATCCATAAAAGCTGCCTCTCAAGGCCGGCGGGGGTATACGGCCAATTCATGCCTGTCATATCCTGCCAAAACGGTTTATTTGTAAACTTAAACGGGGACTTTTCATCTGCCGCCGCCGGAGACTCTGAATAAAAATTTACGCCGATAAAATCAATGGGCTGGGCTATTAATTCAAGGTCGCCGTCTTTTACGGGGAGGATGTAATTTATTTCTTTGATACGCTCAGGATAGCCCTTGCCAAGACAGGGGAAAATAAAAACTTCCGTATTAACCGCCCTTGACAATTCGGCGGCTTTTTTATCGGCTTCGCTTGCCGTAGCCGGGCGCGGCGTAACGGGGTTCCAAGTGATCCCTATAGGCGCTTTCAGTCCTGTTTTGCGGTATTCCTTGACGGCGATGCCGTGCGCCATATTTATATGATGAGTAGCGGAGGCGGCTTTTCGCGGATCAGCGTGTCCGGGCGCGTGTACGCCGTGTAAATGCCCAAGGTGGGCGACGCAAAGAGGCTCGTTAATCGTTATCCACATATCAACAAGATCGCCTAACTCTTTAAAACATACTTTTGCGTATTCGGCAAATAAATCGACTATTGCGCGGTTAGTCCAGCCGCCTTCGTCCTCCAATGCTTGAGGCAGATCCCAATGGTAAATAGTGACGCAGGTGTGAATGTTGCGTTTATGCAGTTCTTCGCAGAGGTTACGGTAATAGGCAACCCCCTCAGGGTTTACCATTCCCCTTCCTTCCGGCATGATTCTTGACCATGCAATGGAAAAACGGTAACTTTTAAAGCCTAATTCCGCCATAAGCGAAACATCTTCCTTATAACGATGATACTGGTCGCAGGCGACATTTCCGTTCTCTCCGGCATAAGTAGCGCCCGGTTTGCGGGAAAAAGTATCCCAAATACATTCCCCCCTGCCGCCTTCATACGCCGCGCCTTCAACCTGATAAGCGGCAGTCGCCGTACCCCATATAAAATCTTTCGGGAAAACGAGTTTTTCCATATTTGCCTCCTAGTATAATAAAATACTAAAATTTTCATCTTGACAATAATTGATATTTAAAATAACATAAAATAATAAGGAAAAGTATAATGAAAGAAAAAGTTAATAAGGTTAAAAGTACAACATCCAGCTTGATTGGAAATAATTTTTATACTTATACAAGGCGTTCATGGATGCTTTATCTGATGTTAACGCTCCCAATAGCGTTTTTCATCATTTTCAGGTACATACCTATGTTAAACATTGTAATTGCTTTTAAGGATTACAATATGTTTAAGGGCGTATGGTCTGAAGGTTCACCATGGGTAGGCTTCCAGTGGTTTAGCCAGGCTTTTAATAGAAAGGATTTTTGGCTTGCCATGCGGAATACCTTGACGCTCAATTTCTTGGACTTAATAGTAGGGTTTCCTGCCCCGATTATTCTCGCCCTTCTCTTAAACGAATTAATATTTAAAATTTTTAAAAAAATAACTCAAACTATGATTTATCTTCCTCACTTTTTATCATGGATCATTGTTTCCAGCATTGCGACCAGGCTTTTAGCGCCGACAAACGGCGTAATTAATATATTCATTACGGAAAACTTAGGCGTTAAACCTATCGACTTCCTGATGAACAGCAATAACTGGGTTATGACTTACATAGTCTTCGGAGTATGGAAGGAAATGGGCTGGGGAACAATTATTTACCTTGCGGCAATTACTGGAATTAACCCGGAATTGTACGAGGCCGCAGAAGTTGACGGAGCGGGACGGTTGCGAAAACTTTGGCACATTACACTGCCGGGAATCAAGCCAACCATTGTAGTTCTGTTAATTATGAATGTTGGACGTATTTTAGGAATTGAATTTGACCGTCCCTATACTATGGCAAACCGCGTAGTAAGAGACGTATCCGACGTTCTTTCCACTCTTGTTTACCGTGTAGGTATCTTGTCAAATCAATTTTCATTAACTGCGGCAATCGGATTATTCCAATCTATTATTTGCGTAATTTTCCTTATAACGGCGAACTCTCTTGCAAAGAGATTCGGCGAACGGGGAATATGGTAGGAGGACAGCATGGACGCTAAAAGAAAAGAAGCCAGTACAGGCGATTTAATAGTTTTAATAATTTGTGTGGCTGTAATATTGCTTTGCATTTTACCCATGATTAACCTTCTTGCGCAATCCCTTAGCAGTTCCGACGCGGTTATCAACGGAAGAGTGTCCTTTTTGCCTGTTGTTAACAGGGAAAACATCGAAGCAGAAGAAACATCCGAAATTGAACCGAATAATAGTTACGCCGATTTTGACAGTGGCAATGACGATCCATACGACGCATATAACAACCTTACTTACGATGATAACTCTTATGGATACGATGATGATTACTCTTATGCCTATGATGACGATTACTCTTATGCCTACGATGATGATTACGGCTATTCATACGATGATGATTACTCTTATGCCTTTGACGATGATGATTACGGCTATTCAGATGATAATTCCATGGACGAAGATTACAGTGAATGGGCTGCCAAAAGAGAAGCCGTAAAAGATAAATTCAGAGTTGGAATAACCATGGAATCATACAAATATGTATTTATGGATCCGGCATTTACAAGATCAATGTGGTGGACGGCAATTCTTACAGTTATGTGCACTTTATTTTCTCTTGCAATGACCATACTGTGCGCATATCCGCTTACTTATGATTGGATTAAAGGCAAGACATTCATAAATATGTTAATAATATTTACCATGTATTTCAGCGCAGGAACCATACCCAATTACATATTGATGAAAGATATGGGGCTTCTTGATAACCCGTTAGTCCTGATTATCCCTAACTGTCTTTCGGTCTTTAACATGATAATCCTTCGCAGTTTCTTCTTTGGAATTCCAGAGAGTTTGCGCGAGTCGGCGGAATTGGACGGCGCAAATCCGTTTACCGTATTGGTGCGAATATACCTTCCGCTGTCCGCGTCTGTTTTGGCTACTCTTACGCTTTTCTACGCCGTAGGCCGCTGGAACGGATTTTCCGACGCCCTGTTATACATAAAGTCAGCGCCGCAATGGGTTCCTATTCAGCTAAAGCTTTGGCAGTTAATTCAAAATACGTCGTCTATTGACGTAACTACCGTAGAATTGGTCGCAGGTAATATACCAAAAGCGTCTGACGCGATTAAGGCGGCCGCAATTATGTTTGCGACTGTTCCTATTCTTGTAATCTATCCCTGGCTCCAGAACTACTTTATTGAGGGCGTTACCATAGGAGCGGTAAAGGGGTAAATGAAATATTTTTTGGAGGAGAAAGTATGAAAAAAAATGTAGTGGTTTTAATCGTTGTTCTTTTAATAGAAACGGTTTTTGGTTGCACTAAAAAGGATACCACCGGGCAGACTTCAACTGAAAATCTTCCCGTAACGGGAAAACTTACTGTGGAAATTTTTGACCGCGGTTCGGACGGAGGAAGAACGCCGGCGAATAATAACGCGTGGACAAACTGGATTAAGGAAAAGGTAAAGAAAGACCTTAATATTGACGTAACTTTTATTCCGATAGGCCGCTGGTCGGAAACTACCGATATTGTCAACTTAATGGCTTCCAGCAGCGCTCCTGATATTTGTTTTACCTACAACTTGGACATGATAAGCGATTTCAGGGATAAGGGCGGTATTTTAGATTTAGCGCCTTATATTGATTCTTACCTGCCCGATTTAAAAAAATTACTTGGTGATGACCCGTCATTTCCCGGCAAGGAATTAATTTACCGCGATCAGGACCCTAAGACAGCAAAAATTTATTCGATTCGTAATTATCGCACAACTACTCCTCAAAGGAATATATTTATCCGCAAAGACTGGCTTGATAAGCTTGGATTGCCTATTCCAAAAGATATAGGTCAATTTTATCAGGCGTTAAAAGCGTTCCGTGACCGCGATCCGGGTAATGTCGGCAAAAACAAAGTTGTACCCCTTGGCGTAAATCATGATATCCGCTGGGGGCTTGCAGACTTTATTAATAATTTCATGGATCCCAAATTATCCGACAGGGATCGCTGGGTTTATTTCATTGCGGATCGTTTTCTCTTGATGCCGGGTTACAAAAGGGGCGTACAGGAAATGAATAGATGGTACAACGAAGGTCTCATTTTTAAGGATTTCCCGTTAATGACAACCACTGACGATTTTACCAATCAACAAAAGAGCGGCGTTGTAGGCGCTATGTGCCAAAACTGGGATGCCATTTACAGAACAGATACGAATGTTCTGGTTGAACTGCGCAAGAATGTGCCGGGCGCGGATTTTGTTCCGATTGTCATTACCAACAATAAAGAATTAACTGATAAAGCCGGATTTAGGATTTTCATTCCTTCTTTCTCCCCAAATAAAGACTCAGCCCTTAAATATCTTAACTGGATTTCGATACCTGAAAATTTTAATTTCTTGCAGATTGGCAATGAAGGCGTAAATCATAAAATGGTAAACGGCCTTCCCCAGACTATCGCTACCCCTCCTCAGCACCCATGGTTTATGAATTCACCAAACAATATTGATATGACAATACCCATAAACGGCATTGAATTGGGCAGTGAGGAGAAAAACGCAAGAGTAGTAGGTTTAAGTTACGGCACCATATCACCTGATGTTATTTTAAACGCTTACATTGCCGCTACCACTAACGCTCGCGGACCGGCAATTTGGCAAGCGGTTACAAAAATTAATCAATATTCAGGCGACTTGCGTGAAAAAGCCGATGACCTCCTCGCGCTGGCAATAACGGCAAAGCCTGCGGAATTTAACCGCATCTGGGATAATGGAATTAAAGAGTGGCTTAAAGCCGGAGGGCAGGAAGTTTTAGATGAAAGAAGTTCTCTGTATCCAAAAACTAAATAAAACTAATAAATAAAAGCAAAAAGCCTGACGAAAGTCAGGCTTTTTTATACATATGTAGTTAAAAAACCCGTTCCAACACATAAAATACGCTTTTATCAGTGCCAAAAATGACTCTTTTACCCGCAATAACCGGCGCGGACAGGATTGAACCTTCGGTTTCCATTTGCCAAAGAAGTCTGCCGTCTCTTGCGGAAATACAGATCAACTTAGGCGGAGAATAATTATCTCCCATAAGCCCGAAGTAAACCCGCCCCGACGCGATGGTTGGCGCGGAACTTACAGGCGAATCAAATATTTTCTCCCAGCGTAAATCTCCTGTTTTTGCGTCAAATGCGCGGGCCGTATTGTCGCCGCCTGTAAAAATAACAAAGTCTTTCCATACGGCGGGAGACATAAAATCTAAAATATCTAAATTTCTTAAAAAATATTCCCAAACATCATTATAACCTCTAAGGAATAATTTACCCTCCTGATATTTCCGCCAGACCAATTCCCCCGTATGGCGGTTAAACGCATGGTATCCGAGGTATGTAGTATCCATAGCGACAGACGCCGTTCCCAAGTACAATAGGTCACCCCGAATTGCGGTAAATGAATACCAGATAGCGTCCATCTCATGATAATCCAAAAACCACAGGAACTTCCTTTCTTTTATATTATACGGACCGACCAACTCCACTACAGGGCCTGTGCCCATATACATTATGTCATCAGTCACAAGGAATGAATAATTATACCAGCCCGGATTTTTGATCCTGAATTTTTCCTCGCCCTGCGGGGAAAGAAAATAAACGGCATCCGCGTCTCCTACAAAAATGATATAGTCCCCATATCTTTGCACCTGCGAATTGATTTGGCTTTCCGCCTGAAAAGTCCAAATCACCTGCCCTGTTTCACACGACAGCGCGTAGAGTTTTCCGTCCTTACTGCCAAAATAAATATTATCTTTATCCGAAGACGGTATTGAATTAATTTCCGCGCCGCTTTTAAAAACCCAACGCATATAACCGCTTTCCACATCCAACGCGTAAAAATTACCGTCATCGGAGCCGAAATAAATCGTATCACCCATGACGATGGGCGGGTTTAACGCGCGTATTTTTTCATTGCCAGATTGAAGTTTTATTTTCCAGCGGATACCCAACGGAGGAGTGATGCGGGAATTGCTCACCCCCCTGCCCTCTTCGCCGCGAAATTGCACCCAATCATTTGTGCGCGAACAAGAGTTTAGTGTTAAAAAAGTAAAAACAATTATGAACATTAATACGCTAAGCAACTGCTGTGTGTGGCGGGGAATGCCTTCTCTGCCTCGGAGGAAACTCGGCATATAAGGCATTCCCCGCCACACACAGCAGTTGAATACTGAGTTATTGTACATAATATTTTTTCTTTTCATAAATAGTCTTGTCCTCTGCTGATAGGGAATTATTAGATTTTTCATAAATAGGCTAAGCCTCTCAAACTGATTATTCTAATAATCCAGCGGTGTAGTCCTTTTCTGCGGGTGGCGTTTAGGATTTCTTGGTACTCATTTTTGAGTTTCTCAAAACGGGTTTCCATTTCCGCGGGGTTGTCGAATTGCCGCCAACGGAGTTCGGAGTAGATGTTAGCAAACGGTTTGAAACAGGAGGCGTCTTCTTTACCGCGGAATAACTGCGAATACTCGGCGGCGGTTTTTGACGCGGGTTTAATTGGCTGTCCGTCCGCTGCAAGGCGGGCAAGGAGAAGCAGGTATAAGGAGCGCGTTCTGCTTCGAATGTCGCGGCTTTCGCGGCGGGAATTAATGTAAAGTATTAGCTCGCGTCCGTAACGGAGAGCGTAGGCGCAGATTAGGGCAAAGATTGCCAGATTGATAATCGCCTTGCCTACCGCCCGCCACGGGAATTTTTTTACATTAGAAAAAGTTTGCTGGTCGTCAAAGAGGGGGATAACTACGTCCCAATTGTTAAAATCGCCCATGCCCATAGGAGGCATGGAGAAGGCGGTGGATTCAAAATCCAGCCAGCCGTAATCGGGAATGAAAAATTGCGTCCATGAATGAGAGTGGAGATTTGTAACCATGAATAAATTATCAAAAGGGAATTGTTGCAGAACGGGAAGTTTGTTGCGTAAAACGGCAAGTCCGCGAATATGAGCTTCTGTTTGCAGATTTTCAGCTACAAGATAACCGGTAACGACGCGGGAAGGAATACCCGCTAATCTTCCAAGAAGGGCGAGAGTATTGGAAAACTCCACGCAATCCCCTTCATTGGAATTTGTAATAAAATCTTTTAACACGGCAATGGAATGATCATCGTCAGGATTAAGATTGTACTGGTACTTTGAAAAACTGACAAGTAAAGCGATAATATTTTCCAGTTGTTCATTGCCGCCTTCGCCCTTTACCGATTGATCATTTTCAGTCTGATTTGAAAATATTGAACTTAAATAAGGATCGCCGTTAATAATATTATTCCTGTTAGACTGCCACAATAAAAACGCGTTATGCAAATATTCTTCAAATAGCTTTTTCTCGTCTTCATCAAGCGGAATTTCAAGATATGGGGCAAGCGCGGATTTTTCAAATGCGGTAAAAGGACGCGATTTTTCGTGAACAAGCAGAAGAGGATCGCCAAGGTGCGTATTTGACACCACCTGATGAATGTAACGAAGAGGGCCTGTATCATCGCTTAAAATTACAGGATCGATAGATATGGGGCGGTACGGTAAATATTTTTGATGCAGAGTTGAAAGCGAAAAAACTTCCTGCTTTGCCCTGCCAATGTCATGCTCCTGATCTTTACTGAACCATGTAACAAAAAAACGCTGGTTCGCCAAATCATTTAACGGTTCATTTTGATTAGCAAGAAACCCTTTAACCGGATCAAGCTGCCCTCTGAATACGTTTCCCATGTAAACCGGTTCTCTGTCAGTAGCGACAACCATCACCATATATTGGCGTCTTTGTCCGGAACCATCGTCTCCCCTGCCCGGCCAATCATGTTCTGACATTCCGCGTAATTCGCCTTTGCCTTCGCCTTTTGGCCGGGTTCTTCTGCCCTTGCCTCTTTGCGGAAGACCGCGATCAGAATCGGACTGAGGAATTTTTTGCGGTATTCGTTCCGAGGTTAAATTTGTAATTACGGCATTACGGACAAAATCGGCGGGCAGAACAAACAGCGTAACAATCAATACTGCTAACGCCGACAGAGAAAAAACAAGCCCCTCTTTCCACGCCTTGATTCTGCTTTCAGGATACAGGCACAAATAAATAACCACATTGTGAAAAAGAAAAACTGCCGCCGTCCAGACCAGCATGAATTGCGTAAGAGCGATACTCTGCCCGGCAATATCCTCACCGGAGCGCGAAAGTGACAGAAGACGCAATCCCACCCACGCCAAAAAAAACGGTTCAATCGCGGCAATTTTTGCCAGCCTTGAAAAAATAGGCCCCCGGTTAAACAATAAATAAGTAAGCGTAAAACTTACAACTCCCGCCGCGAGCGGCGCAAGCGCGTTGAAATTTAATCCTCCCGCAGTTACTGAAAGCAACAATAATAGCGAAGTAGAAAGAATCGCCCTTGTACGGCGTTTAATTTTTTTATCGGGAATAAAAGCAAGCACTGCCATTAGCGGAATAATTAAAAACCACTGTACAATGCCGATACGATCGAAAGAAACAGTAACTCCCGGATGAATCAATATCAACGCGATTACGCTAAAGTAGAAAAATAACCTTAAGCAAAATAAAATGATTAAAGATTTTTTCATATCTTTATCTCCGCGTAAAACATTTCAATTTTTTCCGCTTGAATATTTAACGGCTTTAATTTCTGTTTTGTAAACCAGCGTGAAGGAGGATAAAAGCCTTTTGAAACAAAATCATGAATATGTAGCACTTCAAAATTTTCTTTATTGGTTTTTGCTTTTTTATTCCGTGAACCAGATGAATCCTTTGAACTTGTTTGCGTTTTTTCAGCATAATTGGCGGTTGAATCTCCCGGTTGAGTCAAGAAAAGAGTTACAGGCCTTGGGTTACAGGAAAGGAGAAAAGAAGGCAGCATAAGATCGCAGGCGGTGGAAAAAACGTACATGTCTCCCGCGCCGGATTGAAGCGCGGTTTCATTTTGCGGAGGCACAAAGGATAGACAGGCAAGCTCTTCAAAAAAAGCGTCAAGATCATCCTGATCCTCTATTTCCCAATTTTTACCCGCGCTGTGAACATCAAATATAAAAGAAGAATTCTGCTCTAAAAGACTGCGGAGAAAATACGAAAGCCTCGCTTTTGCGCGGTCTAAAAGCCACAGTGCTTGAAGATTACCGTCCTCGTAACCAAAATTGCGAAAATGCACTTCTATACGGCTTACCTTTTCCTGATTATCCGTAGAGATTCGCGTTATAAGCGCGTCAATTTTATCCGAACTTTTCCAGTTAATGTCGCGCAAACGGTCTCCGGGAGTATATTCCCTCTGGTAATAGCGCTCGACATCGGCGGAAGGTTTGTTGCGCTGGTCCTCCGCTCCAGACTGCGCGTTAATGGCTATTTTTTTTCCAAAGCAAGGAGCGCACCTGACATTCACTGTTGAATGTCTTATCTGCCCGCAAGGAAAAGCAAAAAAGCCGAAAATGTCGCGCAACTTACAAAAACCGTCCCCCTGAAAAATTCCCGACATGGGAAAATCAAACGGTATTTGCATCGTCGTCTCTCCGCGCGGGATTGCAGTCTCAAGCGACAAAGTGCAGCCTTTTTTCGCTCCAGTAGCCCCGCCGGGAAAAAATTTACCGCTGATATAAAAGTGCAGGCGGAAAAAAAGAGGGATAGCAGCGTCAAGACCCGTCACAACCGTATGACTTTCAGTCATACGCTGACGCTCATCGTCCGCCACGTTAGCTGTCATCGGGACAGGCGGCTTCCAGCCCGGTTCCATCAATTTTAATTTGCGCGATTTCCACGCGCCGAAAATGCCAAGAATTAGCAGAAAGAGCAGCGCAAAAGACGCAAGGACTATTTCATAAGAATTGCGGTTAAGAAGCGAGCGGATCAATCCGGCAAGGGCGATAATAAGAACAGCGCCGCTGACAGGCGTAAATGGCCGGATAAGTGAAACCACGGCTAACCCCGTTTCGGCTCGACAGGGACTGTGTTTAGGATATTTTCCAACGGCGCTTCCGGCGGTATGGAAGGATCGCGGGTAATTATTCGGTGCGCCATTGAATGTATAAATATTTCCTTAATTATATCGACTGGAACATAGTCCATACCGCGGCAAAGAGCGAGAGAACGCGCCAGCCGCGAGATGCGCACGCCCGCCCTCGGACTTGCGGGGCTTTCAATGTCGGGATGAACCCTTGTTTGACGGACGCAATTTACAAGATAGGAAGTAACATCGGGGTGCATCTGCACGGTGTCCACCATTTTTTTCCAGCGTATTAAATCTGCGCTGTCTATGACGCTTGTAAAACTGTCCCACGCGTCAATTTTGCCGTGCCTGTTAATAATTTCAGTTTCATCTTCTTCGCTTGGGTAGCCCAGGGATAGGCGAATCATAAAACGGTCAAGCTGGGGCGCGGGCAGGGGGAATAAATGAACACCTTTTAAATTCATCGTAGCGATGATAAAAAACGGGTCGGTCAATCGGTACAATTTCCCCTCGATAGTTACGCTCTGTTCTTCCATCACCTGAAAAAAACTTCCCTGCGTTTTCGGCGTAAGCAGGTTAATCTCGTCACATAACACAAAGTGCGCGAACACAGGCCCTTTGTTAAAAATCATTTCTCCCGAGTGCCCGATGAAACGGTTAAACCCAAGTATGTCCTGAGGAAGAAGATCAACGGTACACTGGATACGGCTAAACCCTTCCATTTTAACATCGTCATTATTCGCGCTGTTTTTTTTCGCGCTGCTTTTCGCCGCTAAATCCTCCGGTCGCCATTTGATAGACTGCGCCAATGCCCGCGCGAGGGAAGTTTTCCCCACCCCGTGCGAATCCGCCAGAATTACATGGCCGCCCGCTATTTGAGCGGCAATAATATACTCCAATTTTTTGGCATCTACAGATATTAACTGCTTGATGTGGTTTATCAATAATTCGATTGATTCTTGTATTTTTGATTCCATGATTAATGGTAGCGTATATTGAGGGAAGTGAAAAGGTATTGACAAATTAGCCAAAAAGTATTATATTATGAGTGTTCCTGAAAAGGAACCTGCCACTGGATAAGGCGGCAGCGGATTAGTCCGAAAAGCCTTGTTCGCCAGCCACATGAGGAGGCGGCATAGTAGCCCCCTCTGCCGAACCCGGCTCCGTTTATACGAGGCCGGGTGATTTTTTATTAATCATTGCCCTTAATTCACTATATTTCCATTGGTACAGTTCCGCGCTGATCTCAAAGAAGCAAATAAAATTCCCCTCGTCATATCGCATCTTGAGTTCTCCAGCTATTTTCGCTTTAACGCTTTCTACCGATAAATCAGAAAATAAACGGATAAAAACAGAATGACTCTGTATATTAGCATGGTTTTTTATTAATGATGCTCCCTGTTTGTACCCTTTCTTAAAGTCTTTACTTAATGTTGCCCTAGTTCCTGTAACAGTTTTCAATTCTACAATTTCGCCGTCAATCACAGTATCTGCACATCTCAATCCCGCTTCCCCTTCGGTAAATTTTTCAGGCAAAAAGACCGCGACACTCCCCTTATCGGTCAAAATTCGCACTTGAGACATCTCCCTTTCCCACTTCATAGGCTCTTTGTATTCTTCAATTAAGCGGCTTTTCGCAACCCAAATATTATTTTCTTTAGGTATCCATTCTTCACTGGGGAAAAGAGCAGAGGCAATGGTAAAAGACTTTTCTGCGTTCAGACGGCGTTGCTCAGAAGTCATTAATTTATCATATCTGAAAAAATGATAATGGGCAATGATAAAATATTTTAAGTAACAAATATTTAGTCAATATACTGTTTACGAAGTTCATCAATAGAACGGACAACTGCATCGGAAGCGGCAGAGACAGTTTTTTCGGTGTAGAATTTGATGAACTCTGACAGCTCATCTTCTGGGACATGCGGAGGTTATGTATAAAAATGTAGACATAGGCCTTTTGGCATATATGAATTTAGGGCTTTTTTTGCAAAATAGGCCTTTTGGCATATATACAAATAAGTTTTCTGCATTAGAATTTTGATTATGTTACCGCATTGCGGAAGGACATAAAATACGCCGTCGGCGTTGTAAATAGGCTTTTTATCAAGGAGTTTTTTATGAAAAAAATAGCTGGAAAAATTGCGATGATTTTGGTTTTGGTAATGCTCGCAAATAGTTTTAGCAGTTGTGCTGAGTTTTGGAGGGGTACGAGTCTTGAGGATTTCGGCAGAATTGTGGATAATACTTTATTAATCCTTTGTGGTATAGCGGTAATAGTCATCTTTCTATGGGGGGGATTTGCTGAAGCCGAACCTCCCAATGAAACGGGAATCTACTTAGCTAGTGCGGAACATAATAATTTAACTGATTATAATTCGGTAATGGAAATAATAAACTCTCTGCCTGAAACGGAAAGGAATTCTTTAACTGAAAAAATAAATTCTCTGCCTAAAGAAAAACGCGCTTTTTTGGTTAAGACTATTAAAGCTCTACCTCAAACTGAAGTCGCCTCTTCAATAAAAAAATTAAACGCCTTGTCTAAAAAAGAACTTATTTCTGCGGTGAGGTCTTTTAATAATTTATCCGAAGTTGAATTTGATTCATTGGCAAATAAATTAAATGATAGAGCAAAATCTTCACAAAAAACAGAATATGCTGATGTTGTGGCTTTTTCTAATCAGAAAGCGTCTATGGCGCTTTGCTTTCAGTATTAAATAGAAATATACCGGCAAAAGCGCAAATCTGCCCATAACAGGCCGGTAAAAATACGCAAAACCTTGTTCGGGCTTCGCCCCCTGCAAGGTTTTGCGTAGCCACATTTTACGCCTAACTACTATATACTACCCACTAATAACTTCTCATTCTACCAAACCCTCGGTTCCCCCTCCGGCTTAAAAACCCTGACATCTTCGCCGCTTGGTTCAATTACAAAAAGCCCTTTTTTTAAAGCATAGTTTCTGTTGGAATCGTCTGTAATAGTAGAAGCCATCGCTCCCATGAATTGGCGTTTGTCGCCGTGTTCATCGGCGAATTTTTTTATTTTTTCCATGCGTACAAGGTGGTTGTCTATATCCGCATTACGAAGGGTGGCTTTTACTTCTACCGCTATTGCAAGTTCGCCGTTTTCAAGCATACCATCAATTTGCGCCCATACGCCTTCAGAAAATTTATACATGGATATGCGATTAAAGGAATAGCCGAGCTTTTTAAATTTTTGAGGAAGAGCGGGGGTTAAAATATGTTCGACAATAGAGCCTAATGTTCTGTTAAGACCTCCGATGTTTATTTGGGTTTCCTTTATGGCTTTTTCCGTTTCTTTGTGGGCTTGTTGGGTTTCTTGTATGGCTTTTTCTGTTTCTTTATGGGCTTGTTGGGTTTCTTGTATGGCTTTTTCTGTTTCTTTATGGGCTTGTTGGGTTTCCCGTATTGCCGCCCATGCTTCTTTTTGGACTTTTTCAATTTCTTTAAAACCTTCCTGTATATCGTCCCATGTTACCTTTTTAGACGATTTTTTGACTGGCCTTTTGACAATTTTCGAGTTTTTAGTCTTAGGACTTTTTGTCCGCATAGTCTTTTTTACTGTTGTTTTAACCGGCATTTTTTCCTCCTACTATTAATACGTTACACGCAATTACGCATAACACACAAAATACTTTTGTTACATCGCCATTAATAATGCTTCGTCTCCATGAACGCCGATCAGTTCACGATTGACAGGATCAACCATTAAGTCCATGAATTCTAGCGGTATTACGCCAAGAAGCGTTTTGCCTTCAGGCATTACTACCGCATTAACCGAAGCAAATCGATCTTTACAGTAAATATACACGGGATCGGTAACTTTACATAATACCTTTCCGCCTCCCGCTACATTGATGTTGCGCGTTTTTATTTCGGACAAGCCTAATTGTTTGAATATTTCCTCATTAATTACCAGTGTCGTAGCTCCGGTATCGACTATGGCTTTTAATGTTACGGAACGGACATTGTTTTCGGCAATATGCCCCGCGTGAGCAAGAGCAATGTCACCCGCGTTTTTAACGGTTATTTCCGCAAATACTTCTCCCATGTTTTTCTCCTCATATTAATATTATACCTTAATCGGCATATAATTGACTATCTCCCAATAACTTTATCGTAAGTATTAATGGCAGATGATCGCTCATACCCAACCCGGTCTTTGCGTTATATGAAACCGGAACCCCGCTGGAATTGGTAAACGGTTCAAAATTACCGATTATTACCTTTTCATATTCCCAACCCGTATTGTTAAAAAAATGCCCCGAAATCAAAAAATGATCGATGGTTTCCCAGTTGTGTTTATAGAAATAAGAGCCGTTCTCCAAATCGCTCAACCATGGGTCGAATAATGTAATTGACCCCTGCGGGAAATGAACCGGTTCAGGGGGTTTGTTCCCGGTGATAACTAAAAAGTCTTTTTGCCCCTTAACATTCACATTGGACAATTTAACGCAATACGAGTCATCGGGGATAAGGGCGCAGATTGAGCTTGCCGACTGCCTGTAAAACTCATCATAATTTTCATTTAAATCCCCGGCGATAATAAAGCCTGTTTCCGGCTCAGTCTCGCTAATTTCCCGAATACGGCGCAAAATTACCCTGACCGAAGATCTGCGGACATTTTCCGTAGCGTCATCACCGCCGAGTTTGGACTTCCAGTGGCAGACAAATAAGATAAAATCGCCTTGTTCCGTTTGAACCCTAACCTCAAGAACGGGGCGGGGCGTAGTTTCACCGTCAATGGTAATGGAATGGGTTTTTGTCTCAGTCAGCGGCAGACGGCTTATTATTCCCAACCCTATCGCCGATCCGTGATTATTGGCAAAATGACACCATGAATACGCATTTGGCAGTGAATGAGCAAGGTCTTCAAGGATTACAAGTGACTCGATTTCCTGAAACATCAGGATATCCGGCTGGGGATTTAATCTGCCAATCGCGTCAGAGATGGTATTAATCCTGCCCTTGTACTTTTCTGACGACCAGCCCGCCGATTGCAGGAATTCATCGTATTCAAAGCCATTATCCGCGCCATCAAATAAATTATTGATATTCCACGTCATAATGGTAATGATACCCGTATCTTTTGTTACCGCCGTCCCCGGCTCGGAAACCGAGCAGGCGGACAAAGCCAAAACAAAAGCCAACAAAAAGTGATGTTTTTTCATAACAACCTCCAAGAAAGATTTACCCTATATGGGTGCGAAGTACTCATTTTGCTTGACCGAAATTGAAAAAATTTTAAAAAAAGCCTGAAGTTTTGCGCCTCTTAGTACTGCGCCAATCTTGTACCCTAGCGGGAGGGCGCAAAACTTCTAAAGTAAAAACCGCAGGTTTTTACTCATTTTGCTTGACCGAAAAAGCAAAAAAAATCGATTTTTTTTGCTAAAAAGTCCGAACATCAGGCCGGAACGTCAAATTATACTTGACACAATTTTGTTTTTTTTATACGCTTAAATTCCCGTTACAAATAAGATTTTAAAGGTGATAGAAGGTTATTGATTATGAAGACAGTATTTGCAAAACCCGCGTCGGTAGAACGAAAATGGTATATTATCGACGCAAATGGGAAAGTTCTGGGCAGGGTGGCGGCTAAGGTCGCGTCCATTGTCCGGGGAAAAAACAAGCCGAATTTCGTACCCCATCAGGAAATTGGGGATTTTGTCGTAGTTATTAACGCGGATAAAATCGTTGTAACCGGAAGAAAAGCCGATCAAAAGATGTATTACCGCCACTCTGGTTTCCCGGGCGGACTTAAAGCCAACACCTTTGAGAAGGTAATAGAACGGCATCCGACAAAGCCGCTTGAACTGGCTATTAAAGGAATGTTGCCAAAAGGTCCGTTAGGCAGAAAAATGGCGAAAAATGCGAAGATTTACGCCGGAACGGATCATCCGCACAGCAGCCAAAAACCTGAGCCGATTGAGGCGTAAAAAGGAAAAAATATGATTAAGAATCTTGGAATAGGTACCGGAAGAAGAAAAACATCCGTAGCGCGTGTTTATGTTCGGGATGGAAGCGGAAAAGTCACCATTAACGGCAAGGATTTATCCCAATATTTCTCCCTGGGAGAACATGTTCAGATGGTTCGCCAGCCCCTTATGGTAACCGCCAGTGAAAACAAGTACGACGTTTTAATCAACGTTTACGGTGGCGGCAACAATGGGCAGGCGGGCGCATGCAGACATGGTCTTGCGCGGGCTTTATGCCAGGTGGATCACACCAATTACGCAAGCCTCCGCAGCAACGGCTACCTTACCCGTGACCCGCGAATGGTTGAGCGCAAGAAATACGGTCGCCCGGGCGCCCGCAGACGCTTCCAGTTCTCCAAACGCTAATTTTGGAAGAAAGCGAAAACAACGAAGTTACTCCCTATCTGCGCGCGGAAAAAGCCGCTCTGCGTTTAATCGCAAGGGCGGAACAATGCACAGGCGGGCTTACCCGCAAACTGGAAAAACGCGGTTTCGACTCAGCCTGCATCGGCGAAGTAATTTCAAAACTTACAGAATTAAAACTTCTAGACGACAACCGTTTTTCCCGCCTGTGGCTTGAATCCCGCCTTCGCCTGCCCCGCAGTCCCCGCCGCCTTCTGTCTTCCCTGTGCGCGCGTGGCATAGACCACGATGACGCTCAAGCCGCTATAAAAAACGTGTTGGACGAAGATACGGAATTTGCCCTGCTCGCGCGGTTTGCGAAAAAATACTCACGAAAAGCAAAAGGAGAGCCGCGCTTACTGAAGCATTTGCTAAAGAACGAAGGGTTTTCGAGGGCGGCGATTAATCGGTTTTTAGGAGAGGAATAGTATCGCAAGACTTCACACTAATAAATTATTTTTCGCAATATTCCCTGATAAGTTCCGTAAAAGCCTCTCCGTACTTTTCCAGTTTTCTTTGCCCCACGCCGTTAACACCGGAAAATTGAACAAGGGAGATAGGTTTTTTGCGGCACATATCTCTAAGATTCGCATCGTGAAAAACTACATAAGCGGGAACCGATTCCTTTGCGGCGATTTCCTTCCGTAATTTTTTCAATTTATCAAACAGGACATCGTCAATATCAGCAGACAGGTTTTGCTTTTGTAAAAGTTTCGCATCACCTTGCTTTGACGTTTTTTCATCAGACACGCTTTGCGCTTCTAAAAGTTTCGCTCCGCTTTGCATTGGCATTTTCTCATCAGAAACGTTTTGCGCATCAATGATTTTTGCGCCTTTGTGTTGATGCGATTTCTTATCAGAAACTTTTTCACGCTCTTGCGGCAGTTTCATTAATACGCGCCCTTCTTCATTGAAAATTTTTTCTACGCTACCAAGCGTAACAATAGGATACTCTCCTTCTTCCACCAGCAAAAAACCTTTATCTATCAGGTGATCAATGATGAGGCGAATCCTGTGCGCGCTTACGCCAGACATGATCGCGTAAGTGCTGAGAGTTTCAAAACCGAAGCGTAGGAGCTTTTCGTTCTTACTGCCGCGCAGAATGTCAATTATCATGGTCTTCCCGAAACTTCTGCCTCGCTGTTTAAGACGGTATACGCAGGAAACAATTTTTTGCGCTTCCACGGTAACGTCGGTTTCTGAAAACTCCGTCAGGCAGGTTGAACAGTTGCCGCAGTTTACAGGAGCTTTTTCTCCGAAGTAGGCAAGCAGGCGTCTGCGAAGGCAATCGTGTCCCGCTGCGTAAAAAGTCATCTGTTTTAACAGTTCCAAATTGTGCGCCTGCAATTCTTCGTCTGCGGGTTCTCCGTTTTCGTCATGGGTTATAAGGTACTTGTTTATTTGCACATCTTGACCGTTGTACAAAAGTATGCAATCCGCAGGAGAGCCGTCCCTTCCGGCGCGTCCGGCTTCCTGATAATAGCTTTCAATGTTTTTAGGCATGTTGTAATGAATGACATAAGACACGTTTGATTTGTCAATCCCCATGCCAAAAGCGTTAGTTGCAACCATCACCGTTTTTCTATCGTAAATAAAATCATCCTGATTTGTCCTGCGCTCATTATCAATAAGGCCGGCGTGATAACGAGTAGCGTTAAAACCTCGGCTAAGAAGAAAATCGCAGGTTTCTTCCACGGTTTTTCTGGTAGCGCAATAAATAATGCCGCTTGATTCTTTTCGCTTATCAAGACATTCCAGAAGCGCGGTTTTTTTGTCTTTTGGTTTTTGCACTTCAAAATAAAGATTAGGCCTGTCAAAACCGGTGTTTACAGAGAGGGGGTTTCGCAGAGCCAGCAATTTGCGGATGTCTTCCCTCACGTTGACAGTCGCTGTCGCGGTAAAGGCCGCGACTACAGGGCGCGGTTTTATGCTTTTGATAAAATCCGCTATTTGCAGATAACTCGTTCTGAAATCATGCCCCCACTGTGATACGCAATGCGCCTCGTCAACTACGACAAGCGGTATACTGTTAGCTGCAAATTCAGACGTGTCAGTCCTTTGCAGGCGCTCAGGAGCGATGTAGAGCAGTTTGATTTCACCGCTTGTTATATCGTCCATCGTCTCCATGTATTCCCTGCCGCTTAAAGAACTGTTTAAAAAAGCCGCGCCGCATCCCGCTTCGTGTAACGCGCTTACTTGATCTTTCATCAAGGAAATAAGCGGAGAAATTACGATGGTCATTCCGTTGAGCATAAGGGCGGGTATCTGGTAGCAGAGAGATTTTCCCGCTCCGGTTGGCATTACCGCAAGCGCGTCAGTCCCCGTAAGAATGGCGTCTATAACTTCTTCCTGCCCGGGGCGAAAAGAAGAATAGCCGAATTTTTCCCTGAGTATTGTCAGTTTGTCCACAATTTCTCCGATGCTAAAATTTCGGTATCATACATTAAACTTAAAGAAGATCACATCGCCGTCTTGAACAACATAGTCCCTGCCTTCAAGACGGTATCTTCCCGCTTCTTTAATTTTCGCTTCCGTTCCGTAAGTAAAAATATCTTCGCAAGTGTATACTTCGGCTTTTATAAAGCCCTTTTCAAAATCCGTGTGAATAACGCCCGCCGCTTTTGGAGCAGTGTCTCCGGCACGGATTGTCCACGCTCTGCACTCGTCTTTTCCTGAAGTGAAAAAAGTTCTTAACCCAAGTAATTTGTACGCGCTGTGAATTAAGGCGGAAAGTCCCGTTTCTTCCAAACCTAAGTCTTCAAGAAACGCTTTTTTTTCTTCGGGGTTTTCTATTCCGCAAAGGTCAGATTCAAATTTTCCGCAGATGCAGACGGCTTCGGTTCCCTCACTTTGAGCGCGTTTTTTCACGGCCTCGGTGTAGGCGTTACCTGATTTAACTCCGGCTTCATCGACATTGCACACATAAAGCTGAGGTTTGGCGGTGATAAAATGGCAGTCGTAAATCGCGGCTTTTTCCTCATCGTTTAAACCAAGCGAGCGGATTGGCTGAGCGTTTTCAAGGGCGGGTCCGATTTTATCGAGTATGGCAATAACAAACTCGGAGTTTTTCTTTTCGGCTTGATTTTTTAAAGTTTTTTCCGCCCGCTCGCGCCGTTTGGCAAGCGTCTGCAAATCGGCAAGCGCCAACTCAATGTCAATTGTTTCGATGTCAGACGCGGGATCGAGCTTGTCGCTTACATGGATAACATCGGCGTTTTCAAAACAGCGGACGACATGGGCATAGACGGACGCGTCGCGTATATGTGAAAGAAACTGATTGCCAAGCCCCTCTCCCCTTGACGCGCCTTTTACAAGTCCCGCAATATCGACAAATTCCACAGTCGCCGGTATTGTCCTATCAGGCGTAAAAATAGCGGATAATTTATCAAGGCGAATATCAGGGACATTGATGGTTCCGACATTAGCCTTGACGGTGCTGAACGGATAATTTGCCGCCTCAGCTGGAGTGGAACATAACGCCGAAAAAATAGTGGACTTCCCCACATTGGGCAGTCCTAGAATACCGCAGTTTAACGCCATGCATAATTGTAGCATAAGGGTAGAATATGTACAATATATATAACGTTGATTATAATAAAGCTGGCTGCAGTTCCGCCATTTTGGTTTTATGATTTATTTTTGTATTAAAATTATTATCATCGATAATTTCTCCATTTAAAAGGACATAAAAATGTTTGTTTTGTTTTTTCATTTCATTGATATTACCCAGCGTTCCCTTGCTTTTGCCGTCCCAAATCATTAAACCATAATCGGCATCATTTGCCATCGCTTTGTCTTTGATTGTATAGAGTTCTCTGCCTTTTTTATTTTCAGTTCCAGAAATTATTTTATTAGTTTCCCAGTTGCCTACATTATTACGGATATTTTCTCCCGTGAAATAAACAATGACATTATTATATTTTTTCTTTAATAAATATTCTTGTACCAGCAAATCTACGCCTTTGGCATCACCTATTAATATCCTGTAATTTTTATCAATAATAGCATTGATTTTTTCCAGAGCGAGCGAAGGTAATTTATTAATACTTATTGAGCCGGAAATAAAAATATTCATTTAATCCGGAACCCTCGTTTTAGTCAAGGTAAATACAAATATATTGTTATATCCATTCTCAATCATAATATTTGTCATCGCCATTAGCGTAGAACCGCTGTCAAATACATCGTCAAAAAGATGATAAAATATTGATAATATTAGCAATCTCAGGAAAATTTTGACCAAATTTTAAATTGTACAAACATTGTCCTATAGGGCTTCTTTCAGAATGAAAACGAGGATGCCCATATTGGTCATCGCCAATATGTTTACTCTTCAAAGTATGGATGTCAAAAGCATACCCTGTTTTCCAAGGACCTAAAATATTGATCATATACTGTTTTTCCCAATTATAAAAACATACCATAAAAAAGGTATAAAATCCAGCCAAAAATCAGTTTTCTGCCGCTTGACATATTTTTTAACTTTTGTTATGGTAGAAAAAGCGCGGGAATAGCTCAGTGGTAGAGCGCGACCTTGCCAAGGTCGATGTCGCGGGTCCGACTCCCGTTTCCCGCTATTTACATTATGTTGAACAAAGGCGTTTGTCAGATGATGCTGGGGTCAGCTGGATTCCGCTAATATCCTCTGATAAGCGCCTTTTTTTGGAGGTTACTCTATGCAGAATGAAGGGCAAGTAAGGATACCGTCCGGCTGCGCCATATCCGGTGTTATTGACAAAACTGGACGGCGCATGAGCGGCGAAGCGATGATTAAGTCCATTTCCGTCATGCACGACCGTTCTAACGGGCTGGGCGGCGGTTTTGCCGCGTATGGCATCTATCCTGAATACAAAGATTACTACGCCTTGCACCTATTTTACGATTCCGTGTCAGCGAAAAAAGAGTGCGAAGAATTTTTAGAAGAGCATTTTGACATCATCAACCTTTCAAAAATCCCAACGCGAAAAATAAAGGAGATTACCGATGAGCCGCTGATCTGGCGTTACTTTGTAATTCCACTGCCAACAAAACTTGCGGACAGCCAGCTTGACGAGCGGGAATTTACCGCTAAATGCGTGTTCAGCGTCAATACAAAAATTAACGGCGCTTATGTCTTTTCAAGCGGGAAAAACATGGGCGTGTTCAAAGCGGTCGGATTTCCAGAAGACGTAGGGCGATTTTACAAGCTTGAGGAATATGAGGGCTGGTGCTTTACAGCTCACGGGCGTTACCCGACAAATACTCCCGGCTGGTGGGGCGGCGCCCATCCCTTCTCTCTGCTTGATTATTCCGTTGTGCATAACGGCGAAATATCTTCCTACGATACCAACCGCAGAGCAATTGAAATGTACGGCTACAAATGCACTCTTCAGACCGACACCGAAGTTATTACCTATATTATAGATTATCTGCACAGAAAACAAAAACTTTCTTTTAGCGAAATAGCTTCGGTTATCGCCGCTTCGTTCTGGCAAACAATTGAAAAGCAGCCTCCGGAAGAAAGGGAGACGCATGAATTTTTGCGCGTAATGTTCAGTGCACAGCTTATAACAGGCCCGTTCTCAATACTTGTAGGCTTTGACGGCGGATTAATGGCGTTAAACGACAGACTTAAACTGCGGAGCATGGTGGTCGGGGAAAAAGGCGATCTTGTTTACATGGCGAGCGAGGAAGCGGCTATCCGCATCATTGAACCTAACCTTGACAATATTTGGGCGCCAAAAGGCGGTCAACCTGTTATCGTTTGTATAAATGGAGGGCAGGCATAATGGCAATTAATTTTTTATATCCCGAATATGAAATGATAAGGAATTACGACAGATGCATCTGTTGCCGCGCCTGCGAACGCCAATGCGCCAACGAAGCGCACGAATATATCGCCGATTTGGAAAAAATGTTATGCGATGATACAAAGTGCGTAAACTGCCACCGCTGCGTTTCCCTCTGCCCTACCCGCGCCCTCAAGGTGATAAAATGCGGCAACACCTACAAACTTAACGCAAACTGGAACAGCAAAACTATTGATGAAATTTACAAGCAGGCGGACTCAGGAGGCGTACTATTGTCAAGTATGGGTAATCCTGAAAATTATCCCGTGTACTTTGATAAGATACTTTTAAATGCCTCGCAGGTTACTAACCCGTCCATAGATCCATTGCGCGAGCCGATGGAGACAAGGGTATCTCTCGGCGCGAAACCTGTAAATATAGAACGGAACAAAAAAGGCAGGATTATAAACAATCTGCCGCCGCAATTGCATCTGTCTATGCCGGTAATGTTCTCAGCGATGAGCTACGGTTCCATAAGTTACAACGCGCATGAAAGTTTAGCGCGCGCCGCCGAGGAGATCGGCATTCTTTACAACACCGGCGAAGGCGGTCTTCATGAGGATTTTTATAAATACGGAAAAAACACTATCGTACAAGTCGCGTCGGGACGTTTCGGCGTTCATCCGCAATACTTAAACTCAGGCGCGGCAGTTGAGATAAAAATGGGTCAGGGCGCAAAACCCGGCATCGGGGGGCATCTGCCGGGAGCGAAAATTGTAGGCGACATTTCCCGCACCAGAATGATTCCCGAAGGTACTGACGCGATTTCTCCAGCGCCGCACCACGACATATACTCTATTGAAGATTTGCGCCAGCTTGTCTTTTCTTTGAAAGAAGCCACGAATTATCAAAAGCCTGTAATTGTTAAAATTGCCGCAGTCCACAATGTAACAGCGATTGCAAGCGGAATAGCCAGAAGCGGCGCGGACATAATAGCCATTGACGGCTTCCGTGGCGGAACTGGAGCCGCGCCTACCCGCATACGCGATCATGTCGGCATTCCCATAGAACTTGCCCTTGCCGGCGTTGACAAGCGGTTACGCGACGAGGGCATACGCGACAATGTGTCCATCGTCGTAGGCGGCAGTATCCGCTCAAGCGCCGACATTATAAAAGCAATCGCTCTCGGCGCGGACTGCGTGTATATAGCGACATCGGCTTTGGTCGCGCTTGGCTGTCATCTGTGCAGAAGCTGTCACGCCGGAAAATGCAACTGGGGTATCGCCACTCAAGTTCCCGAATTGGTCAAACGTTTGAACCCCGACATCGGGTACAAACGCCTTATCAACCTTTTAACAGCGTGGCAGCATGAAATAAAAGAGATGATGGGCGGCATGGGCATCAATTCAATTGACGGATTAAAAGGAAACAGGCTCATGTTACGCGGCGTCGGATTAAATGAAAAAGAGTTAGAAATTTTAGGCATCAAACACGCGGGAGAATAAGGAGAGAAAATGAAAAAATTAATCAGCGGAAAAGTAAGGGAAATATACGAAATATCAGACGACAGGCTTGTCATTGTTACATCGGACAGAATTTCCGCATTTGATGTTGTCATGCCAAAACCCGTACTCAATAAGGGAAAAGTTTTAACCGCCCTTTCATTATTTTGGTTTGATTATACAAAGGACATTGTACCCAATCATTTTATTTCAAGCGATTTAAAAGATATGCCTGAACATTTTCATAAGAGCGAATATGAGGGAAGAACGATTTTAGTTAAAAAACTGAAAATACTGCCGTTTGAATTTGTCGTTAGGGGATATATGTTCGGCAATATGTGGGAAGCGTATTCTAAGGGAAAAGAATTCTGCGGTCAAAAAATAGAAGGCGATTATAAACTGGCTGAAAAACTTGACATCCCCCTTTTTACCCCTTCAACAAAAGCGCACATAGGACACGATGAGTATATTTCGATTCAATATCTCGCGGATAAGATTGGCGCACATCTGACAAAAAGAATAGAAAAAATTTCCTTTGAACTTTATAACACCTGTTACAATTACGCTCATAGCAAAGATATTATCATCGCCGACACCAAATTTGAATTTGGGCTTGATGAAAACAACGATATTTTTCTTGCGGACGAAATATTTACTCCCGATTCGAGCAGGTTCTGGAGTCTTTCAGATTATCAAATTGGAACTTCGCCAAAAAGTTATGACAAACAATTTGTACGCGACTGGCTTCTTAACAACAAAAAAGACGGAGAGATGCAATTTGACAATGTGCCTGACGATGTGTTAAACAAAACATCGGAAATTTACGCTGAATGCTTACGGAGGCTGGTTGATGCCTGATAGGTATGAAAACCCCCTCTGTAAAAGATATGCAAGCGCGCAAATGCAATATATATTCTCTGACGATAATAAATTTTCCACTTGGCGCAAATTGTGGATTGCGCTTGCGGAAAGCCAGAAGGAACTGGGACTTGATATAAGCGCCGATCAGATTGACGAAATGAAGGCGCACATAACGGACATCAATTACGAAACAGCGGCAAAAATTGAAGCGGAGACAAGGCACGACGTGATGGCGCATATTCGCGCCTTCGGCGAGCAATGCCCTAAAGCAAAGCCAATTATCCACCTGGGGGCAACTTCCTGTTATGTAGGCGATAATACCGACATCATTCAACAGCGTTACGCGCTTTTACAAATAAAAAAACTTCTTGTAAACGCAATAGCGAAACTTTACGATTTTGCCGCCCAATACAAATCACTGCCCTGCCTTGCCTTCACTCATTTTCAGTCCGCTCAGCCAACTACGGTGGGGAAACGCGCAACGCTCTGGATACAAGATTTATTGTTCGACCTTGAACAGCTAGAGTTTGCGCTTAACGGCTTAAAACTTTTAGGCTGCAAAGGCACAACGGGAACAGGCGCGAGTTTTCTTTCCCTTTTTGAAGGCAATCATGAAAAAGTAAAGGCTCTTGATAAAAAAATAGCCGAAAAAATGGGCTTTGACAAAGTATATCCGGTAAGCGGACAAACCTATTCAAGAAAAGTCGATTATTACACCTTGTCCGTCCTTTCCGGAATAGCCCAAAGCGCGTATAAATTTTCAAATGACATCCGCCTGCTGTCCCACCTTAAAGAAGTTGACGAGCCGTTTGAAGACGCTCAAGTAGGCTCTTCCGCCATGGCGTATAAAAGAAACCCGATGAGAAGCGAGCGCATAGCTTCCCTCGCCCGTTATGTGACGGTTGACGCATTGAATCCCGCGCTTACCGCAAGCGCTCAGTGGCTTGAGCGTACCCTTGATGATTCAGCTAACAGGCGCATATCAATTCCAGAAGCGTTCCTCGCCGCAGACGCCATACTTTCGCTTTACATCAATGTCGCGGGCGGCCTTAACGTCTATCCCAAAGTAATAGAAAAACATTTAAACGAAGAATTGCCCTTTATGGCTACTGAAAATATTTTAATGTACTGCGTAAAAAAAGGCGGCGACAGGCAGGTTCTACATGAGAGAATAAGGCTTCACTCCGTGGAAGCGGCAAAAAAAATAAAACTGCACGGCGGAGATAATGATTTAATCGTCCGCATTTTAGCGGACGAAGTTTTTGGAATAACCGAGAAAGAAATGAATAATCTGCTTTCAGCGGAGCAATTTACAGGCAGGGCAAAAGAACAAACGGAAGAATTTTTATCCGAGATTAAAATTGTTCTGGATAAAAATAAAGAATTTTTAGGCGTGGATGTTAAGATAACGGTCTAAGGGGGAATATATGCTTACAGCGGTAGTTGGAATAAATTGGGGCGATGAAGGCAAAGGCCGCATGGTCGATTTGCTTTCTGAAGGTTACGAGGTTATCTGCCGTTATCAGGGCGGCAATAACGCAGGTCATACCGTCATCAACGACAGGGGAAAATTTGTTTTAAACCTTCTGCCGTCAGGCATTCTGCGCGAAGGAACTGTAAATGTTATGGGAAACGGCATGGTGGTCGATTTGGAACATCTGTGCGGTGAAATTAAAGCGTTAAAGGAAAAAGGCATTAATGTTACTCCTGATAATTTAAAAGTCAGCGACAAGGCTTTTATTTGCCTGCCGTATCACAAAACGCAAGACATACTTGAAGAAGAACGGTTAGGCGATAAAAAATACGGTTCTACCCGCCGAGGCATTGCGCCCGTGTATGGCGATAAGTACATGAAAAAGGGGATAAGGATAGGCGATCTGTCTGACAGCAGAACCTTAAAACAAAGGCTTTCTGATATTCTCGAATGGAAAAATATGACGTTTAAAGGCTACGGTTCAGGCGTAAAGTTAGATGATATGATGAGCTGGCTGTCTGAATATGGGGCGCAGATAAATTCTTATATCACGGATATTACTGATTATTTGTCAAAGGCTATAAAGGCAGGAAAGAACATTTTGTTTGAGGCGCAGTTGGGCGCGTTACGTGACATTGATTATGGCATTTATCCTTACACTACGTCGTCTCAGGCGCTTGCCGCTTACGCGCCCATTGGAGCCGGAATCCCCGGCATTAAACTTGACCGCGTTGTCGGCATTATGAAAGCTTTTTCAAGCTGTGTGGGCGAAGGCCCGTTTACCGTGGAAATGTCAGGAGATGAAGCCGTCGCCCTTCGCGAAGCGGGAGCCGAATACGGCGCCGCGACAGGAAGACCGCGCAGAGTTGGCGCATTTGACGTGCCGGCAAGCCATTACGGAGTGCAAGTACAGGGAGCGGACGAACTAGCACTGACAAAGCTCGACGTGCTTTCATACCTTGAAAAAATTCCCGTCTGCACGGAGTATGAAATTGACGGAGCGCGAACCGCCCGTTTCCCCTCAGGCAGCGCTCTTGCAAGGGCAAGGCCTGTATATCAGTACATGGAAGGTTTTAAAACAGACGTATCCAAATGCCGAAAAGCGGAAGATTTACCGGACGCGGCAATCAAATATATCCGGTTTATTGAAAACGCCGTAGGCTGTCCGATAAAATATGTGTCAGTCGGCGCGGGACGCGATGACTATTTAGTACTAAGGTAAGATTTACCCAACCTTAAACCGTGAAACTTCCTTTATCAAATTAGCAATGCTTTCGCGGTTCTTGGCGCTTATCTCATTGACGTGGTTTACAGCTACGTTTATCTGATCCGCGCCGGTCGCCATCTCGTTCATTCCGCCGGTTATTTCCTGCGTTACCTTTTCAAGATTCTGGCTTTCATGCATGACTTCCTTACTGCCCTCAAGCATCTCTGCGGAACCGCTCTTTACCTGTTGTGTAAGCCCGTTCAAATCACCTACGCTTTTCAGGACCTGCTTGCTTCCCTGTCCCTGCTCCTCCATCGCGTTACGGATATTCTCTTCCTGCTGCGCCACCGTCTTAACGCTTGAGTCAATAGCCTCGAATCTTTTTAGTACGGTTTCAGTGGATTTGGTTATCTTGTCAATTGATTCTTTTATTTTTTTCAAAACATTACCGATTGTTTTGGACTGTTCGCTGGAACTTTCCGCCAGTTTGCGAATTTCATCGGCGACTACGGCAAAGCCTTTTCCCGCTTCACCGGCGTGTGCGGCTTCAATAGCCGCGTTCATCGAAAGCAGGTTTGTCTGGCTGGCGATGTTTTCCATGACCGCGTTAATTTCCAAAAGTCCTTCGGACTCGCGGGCTATCTCCTGAATGTCAGTGGCTACTTCCTGCAATCCGCCACGGCCAACTTCGGAGGCTTCTTGTAATGTCTTTACATTAGCGGCGTTGCTGACCAGCGTATTGGTGACAGAACTGATATTGGCTACCATTTCCTCAATGGCAGATGACGCCTGTGAAACATTACGGCTCTGGTTTTCTACATGGCCGTTTAGTTTGTTAATATTCGTGATAACCTGTTCCATTGTGGCGTTTGTTTCGGTTACGCTGGCTGACTGGTTGATTACACGCCCCTTGATGCTTTGAATATTAGCGGTAATTTCGTTCACTGCGGCGGCAGTCTCCGTCATATTACTGGCAAGATCATTGCCGATGCTGTTCAGTCCTTGCGCCTCATTCTTGATGATAATAATCAGTTTTTTAATTTTATCAAGAGTATTGTTGAAGTACAGGGCAAGGTCGCCGATTTCATCTTTGGAATTGACGGTAATGCTCCGCGTTAAATCGCCTTCACCTTCGGAAATATCTTTAAGAGTGTCAGCTACCTTGACGATTGGCTTGGTAGTGCTATCAAGAGCAAGGTAAATAATTACCACTGCCACTACAAGGGCTATCGACGCAAGGATAATTGTAAATCTGGTAATAGCGTGGACCTCTTTTAAAATGTAATTCTCCGTTGACGCGATCATTATGCTCCATGTAGTGTCTGAGTTGCCTATCTGGAAAGGCATTACTTCAATTCTTACCTTTGATCCCAAAACAGACGAATAACTTGCGCAGCTAAATGGCTTGCCTTCAAGAACAGCCTTATTAGCGTCCTGTATATAATCACCGTATAACGTATCTACATCGAGCAGGTTCTTGCCTACGCGCTCAGGCACATAACTTCCCATAATAAATCCGTTGTTTGAGTAAATATTCATCGCGGCTATTGCGTCGTTATCTTTAATGGTTTTTTCTATCACGGGCTGTATGGGTGCGATGTCTATAAGAACACATAAGTGCCCGACTACTTCGTCGGTAGTAGTTCTGGTTATGGGACCCCCTATTCTTACAATAAAAGTGTCTTTTCCGTTATTTTTAAAAGATGTGGGATTTTCAACCCTGTCTTTAAGCGCGTTAGGACCGTTCATCCATGTATTAATTTCATTAATGACGAGGTTTGGCTTTACTTCGATTACACCTGTATCCCTGCCATAAGTCATCGCGTACTGCCCTGTCGGGGTTGAACCCGGGCGGCCTATATAGCGGCTGTCCATGCCGTCCATTGCGTTTGGTTTCCAGATGGAAAATATACGGGCGAAGTTGTCATTATTATTCAGAGTAGCCAGCAGCATATTGTCATATTCGTCCCGACGTTCTTGCACGGGTATGTGTTCATATTCGCCCATTATGTCCGCAATTCCGTCTAATTTGCTTAAAAAATCATTTTCCCTGCCTTGCCAGTACATAGCTTGTGCATTGGCTGTATTTTTTAAATTGCGGACACTTAAATTTAAGCTAATATCAGAGGCTTGTATAAGTTCAATTACGGCAATTCCGCCCGCCACAACCAATACTATAGCGATCATCATGAGGCTCAATTTGATTTTAATCTTCATTTTATTACTCCTATATATTACGGTACAAAATTTGTTATATTTTACATTTTCTACAAATAAACGGATTTTGTCAATAAGATCTCACACACAGATCACCGAGCACAAAGTTCCAAGTAACGCGACCAAGTCCTATAAAATATGTCTCCACAGACTCACTTCTACAGGCCTGCGGCTTATAACTTTTTGCCGTTGTAAAAAGAGTTTTCATGCTTTTTAAAACAGCGTCTGTTCCGCCGCCCTGAAAAACTTTAACAACAAGATTGCCGCCGGGGGCAAGCGCGTTTTGCGCGTACTCAATAACCGTTTGTGCAAGTTCCAAAGAACGCGCTGAGTCTACTATGTGATTGCCTGTGGTGCTAGGCGCGGCATCGCTGATAATTACGTTATAGGGGCTTTTTGATAAAAGCGCCTCGCGTACCTGCGCAGCGGTAACATCGCCCTGAATAAAGAAAAAATTACCGCCGTCAAATAAGCCCTTGTCAAATTCGCGGGAAAGAGGGGAAAGGTCGGCGGCGGCAAGAAAGCCATTTCCGGCAAATTTACGCAGCACATAAAGACTCCAACTTCCGGGAGCGGCGCCAATGTCCAATACGCGCGGAATATTCGCGCCGCCTGGCTTACAAACCTTAAAAAGACCGAATTTTTCATCGATTTCCATTAATTTATAAACTGAACGGGCGGGATACCCTTCTTTTCGCGCTTTTTGCTGCCAGTAATCGGGTTTCTTGTAATCTGCCATTAAAATCTATTATAATAGTTTTATGGATCAAGAGTATACACAAAGGATAGAAAAAATAGAAACTGAGCTAAAACGCTGGCTGCCGGAAACTGCGGACTCAGGCTGGGCGGAAAAAATATTTCCCGATATTGAGGGAAAAATAGGCGCGGAGTCGGTTCAGTTTTTAACTGCGCCGCTTAATGATATTCTTTTTCGCGGAGGCAAACGTTGGCGGCCTTTATTGATGACGCTTGTCTGCGAAACTCTGGGCGGCGGCGATTCGGCCATTCAGCTTTCACCCCTTGTTGAATTTTGCCATAACGCAAGCCTGATTCATGACGACATCGAAGATGAGTCTGATATGCGGCGCGGTAAACCGGCTATTCATAAAACTTACGGCGTTGATACGGCGGTAAACTCGGGCTCTTTCTTTTACTTTTTATCATCAAGTTGTATTGATTCATGTAACTTAAAAAACAAAGAACTTTTTTACAGGCTTTGGGCGGATTGCATCAGAAAACTCCATCTTGGACAGGCTATGGACATATATTGGCATCGGAATATTTCCGTAGTGCCAGATATAGATGAATATTATACAATGTGCAGAATGAAGACCGGAAGCCTTGCGCGTCTTGCCGTGGAACTTGGCGCATATTCTGCGGACGCCCCCAAGGAAGCGGTTCAGGTTCTAGGCGAGGCGGCGGAAATGATGGGAGTGGGGTTTCAAATACTGGATGATGTAAAAAATTTGACAACCGGAGTCCCGGGGAAAAAACGGGGAGACGACGTAGTTGAAGGGAAAAAAAGCCTCCCTGTTCTTTTGTTTATTCACAAATACCCGGAAAAAAAGGAGCGGATTTTCTATTATTTTCACGAAGCAAAGAGAAATGGCACAAACGCTCCGGAAGTGGAAGATTTAATAGAAATGCTTACATCATCGGGCGTTTTTGCTGAAGCGGAAGAAAAAGGGCTGTCATTATTAAAGAAAACACAGAATATTTTCAGCTCTAATGAATTTTCAGGCTGTACAATAAATAAAAACGGACTTGCCCTTCTTGACGGTTTTTTAAAATTAATCAGTTAGAGAAATAAGTTGAAAAATATGTATTTAAGCGAAATTTGGTCTATTCTCAAAACTAGTCATGGAAACGCTATTTTATTGAAGCCAAAAGACAAGGATGTCGCCGTCCCAATTTTTATCGGCACTCTGGAAATGCAGTCAATTTTAATAGGAAAAGAAGGCGTTAGCATGGCAAGGCCGCATACCCACGATCTCTTCTTAAATATGCTTGCCCATGTGAACCTTTTAGTTAAAAAAGTTGAGGTTTACGAGCTAAAAGACGATGTTTTTCACGCGCGTCTTATCATAACCGGCGGCGAGTATACAAAGGAAAACCCCCTTATTCTTGACAGCCGGCCTTCCGACGCTTTTGCCATTGCAACCCGCAAAAAATGCCCTATTTATCTGGCTTCTTCTATTATAGAAGAAACCGGCGTTCCCCTGTCTTTTTTTATAAACGATATTGAAGAAGATACCGAAGATAAATATAGATCCCTAAAAGAACAATTGGAACAAGCTGTAGCCGAAGAAGAGTACGAACAGGCTGCTGAAATACGGGATTTGCTAAAAATGCTTGAAAATGACGATGATGACTAATACTCTATTGTATAAAGGAGATAATTATAGTAGACTTAGGTATGACACAACTTCAACAAACTAATCAAACAAATACAAATATCTTTAGGCTGGCGGCGGCCTTATGCCTGGTTTTGCTGATAAATCCGGGTCAATATTTTAACCACAAAAAACCGCCTGCCGAGGGAAACGGCGTTGGCGGAGGGTATCTTGCCGAAGAATTAATCTCAGAAGGGGAATCCGATGTTTTGTTAACCGCAGCTTCCCTTGATTCCGTATCTGAGCCTGAAACTCTTGCAAAAATCCGCATCCTTTTATGCGATTCCTACATGGTTCAAAGCGGCGATAATATCAGCACTCTTGCCACTAATTTAGGCTTAAATCAAGATACGATTATTTCTGTGAATAAAATAACCTATTCCCGAGGCCTCCAAGCGGGAAAACCGCTAAAAATCCCGAATCAGGACGGCATTTTTCACACTGTTAAAAACGGAGAAAGCCTAAGCTCCATAGCGCAGAAATACAACGCGAACACTGAAACCATTAAAACCGTTAATGAACTTTTTTCTGACAAAGTAGTGACCGGAACGGAACTTTTTATTCCCGGAGCGCGGCTTGATTGGTCAAAACTTCAGGAAATTAACGGCGATTTATTTATATGGCCAGTTAACGGCGCCATTACATCATACTACGGCTGGAGAAGAGACCCCTTTAACAGAGGCCGTCGCCATTTTCACAATGGTATTGACATCAAAGGCAATACTGGCACTCCCGTCAGAGCGGCTATGGCAGGCACAGTAACCGCAACAGGGTATGACAATGTTTTCGGCAATTATGTAATAATCAACCACCATTCAGGTTACCGTACCCTTTACGGCCATATGAACCTAATCAGAACAAGAACAGGCGCCTATGTCTCTCAGGGAGAACGCATCGGTGACGTTGGCAATACCGGTCAGAGTACAGGGTCTCATCTTCACTTTACGGTTTATAAAAACGGGACTCCCATTAACCCAAGAGCATTAATGAGGTAATAATTATGGATATACAATCATTATCAATAAACATGAGCCAGATTAAAGTGCAGGAACAGGCGGCAGTGCAAGTTCAGGCAATGGGGCTTAACATGATAAAAGAACAAGCAGCCGCTTTAGATAAGCTTCTCTCTACTGTTCAATCAATAATTGAGCCAAACATGGGGAAAAATGTTGATCTTCTAGTGTAAAGTTAGAAGAGATGTATGCCTAAAGAATTTCTTCAGTATAGGCGGATAGGCTGCGCATGCTGTAAAAACTTCGGAAGAACCAGCCTATACTCAAGTATTTTATTAGGCATACATCTTCAAGCGCTCGTAAGCATTTTCCACTGTGTCCTCATCATGGTGTACAATACGAGGTAGAGTATACGGAATTTCAATAGCAGTTACCAGTACGTGTACAGTCCACATGCTAATTTGGGGTACTGCTGGTAACAGGTTCTATTTCGTCTGTTTCTGTTTGGGTGCCTAACCATACGATAAAGTCATCGACCGGGCAATCTTCACAATCTTTACATTCCTTTTCACAAATGTCACTGCAATAAAAATTTGATAAGTCATGTACTTCAGCAAGTATATCGTCATTTATCATTATATGCTCCTTATGTTCTATTATTTTTTCAATAAATTAAGGGGTTTTCAAGAGGGAGAATGGGAAAAATGAGAATTATTTATTCCCGCCCGCAAGCATATCAGCAAAACTCGCTATCATATAAATAGGGATGGAATACAATCCGTCGCTAACGCCAAACCCTTTAAGAGTGGTGCGGACGGCATGAGCCGGATGGTACAAATCGCGGTATATTTCAAGGCTTTTTGATTGCGTGCGGATTCCTGATTTAACTTCTATTGGGACAATTTCATTTCGCCATTGCACAAGAAAATCCACCTCGCTCTTGCCTTCGTCACGCCCCCAGTAGAATATGGGCATAGTGCCAATTGTCTTCAATTCCTGCAATACGAATTGCTCGGTGATGGCGCCTTTGAATTCTTTAAAGACAAGCGGATCGAGATCGTAAAAAGTAGTTATGTCCAGTCCCGAAGCGGCTGCTAAAAGCCCGGTATCAAGCATATAAATCTTGAAAGCATCGCGGTCGGCATAGGCTGCGATGGGCAGTTTTGCCGCGCTTGTTCTATTCACCTTGTAAACGAGTCCTGTATTCACAAGCCAATCAAGAGCGTTTTCATAGGCCGCCGCTCTTGCGCCTGTCTTGATTTCCTTATACATAAATTTTTTTTTCTCTTTGGCAAGGTGAAGCGGTATGGAGTCCCAAATCATGCGAACCTTTGGTATATCCGTCCCCTTAATATGCTTGGAAAAATCCTCTTTATAGTTGTTTAGGATTTGCTCCTGCTCCTTGCGCGTTTCATGAAAATTACCAGATTCAATAAAAGCATTGACCGCAGAAGGCATACCTCCAACATACATATACTCTTTTAATTTTGGCTCAGCTGTGATCGAGTTCGTATTAAACATGGCTCTGTTGAGACTTTTAATATTTTTAAGCAATATGTCATTGCCCGTTGCCTGCAAAAATTCGTAAAAGGACATAGGGCGCAATGTTATCTCATCAACCTGTCCAACCGGAAATTTGCCGCCCGCTATGCCGAGAAAACTACCGGCGGCGGCAACATGGTATTTCTGCGCATTTTCATTAAAGTATTTAAGGGAGTCTTTTGCCCGCTGGCTCTCCTGAATTTCATCGAAAATAATAAGGGTTTCCTGAGGATAAATCTTTTGTTTGGAATAGTCTTCCAACCCCGCGACTATATATTCAGGTGATATATTTCCTTCAAAATATTTATGTGCATCTATGTCTTTATCAAAGTTTATATATATAACCGTTTTATACTCGTTTTTGCCGAATTCGTTTAACAGCCATGTTTTGCCGACTTGCCGCGCCCCATACAAAATAAGAGGTTTGCGATTTTTAGAGGCTTTCCAAGCCAAAAGTTCGTTGTATGCTGTGCGATTCATTTTCATATCTTTTTCCTTATATTATACTTTCACTCTATAACAAAATGACATTTTTTGCAATCAAAAATGAAAGAAAATGACACTTTTAGCAAGCAAATATTGTCTAAAATAACATTTTTAGCAATCTAAAATGTAAAGTAATAACACTTTTAGCAAGTAAATATTGTCAAATATGACATTTTTAGCAGGCGTTTTTTGTCGAAAATAACACTTTTAGTAGGCTAAAAAATAATAAAATGACATTTTTGGAATGACGAGGCTGGACATTGATCTATTCGGTCATCTGCCGCTGGCGGGCGATTGTAAACTGAACGTACTTCGACAGGGCGTTTTGAATCGGTATGCCATATTTTTCAGGCAATTTCATTCTGCATCGAAACGCCTTTATGGCAGTCTCCGCCACTTCTCTAAGCCGAGGATCTACGCATACAACAGTATCATTGTTCCATTTTATTATTGGAGGATGCCCTTTTTCTTCTATAAATTGCAAATAAATCTGAATGCGTTTTTTGCCAATTGTATCACCTTCGTACGTAACGCCGTATGTGCATTTGTCTTCTCCGGCTGTCCTTACAGGATCGATTTTGGACGAGTCCTTTATAATCTGGAACAGGCGGTCTTTATAATGCGTCCAGTTACTTTTTTGGGCAGCTTTTTTAATCTCTTCCCTTGATAAAGGTTTCTCTGCCTTGATGTATTCATCTGTTGTCTTTATATATTCTTCGGTAAGATCGTCAAAAATATCCTTATATGTCCGGTATCCGACGGCGGACGGTTCCAGAAACGGCGCCTTTGTCTTGATTACCGAAAGCAACACCGCAATTATACAGCCCATCTTTGGGTCGTCATCGCTTGAAAAAGAATAATCCCCGCCAACATACATAAATGAAATTGTCTGAGAACCGTTCCTTTTTTCCGTAATGCCCATTGCAAGCGCTGACTGAATCGCCGCTGCCCAAAACACGTTTCCTTCTGGCGTGTATTTAGGCGGCGTAATTTTGGTCGCGGAGTCGTTTATAAAGGCAACCAGTCTTGGAGTGTATTCGGTTAAAAAATCTTGATATTCTGTCATGCGTCTTAATCTTAATATAATATTTTTAAATAATATGTCAAGATATAATAAAATTAGGAATTTTTCTATTCATTACCGGATAAACCCGAAAACATAGACGAGAACGGTGAAACTATATCCATGTCCGCTATTAATTCCTGAACATCAGTATCATCAGTTTCAATTTCACTGGCAAGAGTTAAAACCTCTTCTCCTTGAATAAGAACCGGCTTTTCAACTTCACTGACATAAGCTAAAAGTCCCTCTCCTTGAATAAAAGCGGGCTTTTCAATTTCGCTGGCAAGAGCCAAAAGCCCCTTCCCTTGAGAAGAAGGCGGCTTTTCAATTTCACTGGCAAAAGTTAATAACCCATTGCCTTGATCAGAAGCGGGCTTTTCAATTTCGTTAGCAAGAGCCAATAGCCCCTTTACTTGAACAGGAGACGGCTTTTCAAGTTCGCTCGCAAGAGCCAATAGCCCCTTTCCCTGAACAGGAAACGGCTTTTCAAGTTCGTTAGCAAGAGCCAATAGCCCCTTTCCCTGAACAGGAGACGGCTTTTCAAGTTCGCTCGCAAGAGCCAATAGCCCCTTACCTTGAACAGGAGACGGCTTTTCAAGTTCGCTCGCAAGAGCCAATAGCCCCTTGCCGGAGGAGGCAGCTTTTTTTGCCGCCTTTTTACTTGCCAATTTAAGAAGCCCTTCGTAAGCTGAAGCGGCAGGTTTCTTTTTAGCGAATTTACTTGCAAGCCAAAAAAGTCCGCCGCGTTGAGAGTCGTCTGGTTCCATGGCGACGCGTAAAGCTATATCAATTATGTTCGCTTCTTTGGCTTGTGCAGCCGTTTCAACTTCGCCAATAGTCTCGGCTTCTGTAACTTCTTTAATCTCTCCGGCATCGCCAAGCTCTTCAATTTCACTAAGTTCTTCTACTTCACCAATTTCTTCAATACCTTCAGCTTCGCCAATATCTTCGACTTTGCCAATTTCTTGGGCTTCTCCGATCTCTTCAAGTTCTTCTACTTCGCCAACTTCCTCTTTTTCGCCAATTTCTTTGGCTTCTCTAATCTCCTCAAGCTCTTCAACTTCGCCAATTCCTTCGGCTTTTTCAACTTCGCCAACTTTTTCTATCTCTTCTGTCTCGCCAATTTCTCCAATTTCTTCGGCTTCGCCAATCTCTTCTATCTCATCAGTTTTTTCAGATTTCTTCGCTTCCTGTGCGGCAGGCTCTTTTTTAACCTGTTGAACAACTGCTAATTCCTGACCGCTGCCCACTTTAAGAAGAGCCAGCATTTCATCCAACGACTTATCAATAATACTGTTAATATTCTCTTCCGAGCGTTTATTAAATTTAAGGTTACTCTTTAACTGCGACCGAATTTCATCGCGGCGTTGTTCAAGTTCCAGTATCCATTTTGCCCTCTCTTGGACGGATTTATTCGCGTATAATTGTTCAAAAAGACTCTCTCTTAAGCGCGTTATGCGATTCCGTACAATTGTCACATGACCGGGCTTTAGATTTAACAGGAAGAAAAACGCGAGGAAGAACGTTAAAAAGATGGAAACTTGTAAAATAAATTTCATGGGCGCGGAAATTGAAAACAGGGAACTGTTCACAAGGCGGCCAAAAAATAAATTCTGATCTGTTTTTGTTGAAATAAGGGAAAAAGCAGTTCCGGAATCTTCAGCGTCAAGAGTTATATAACCTTGTACGCCTTTCTTCCAAATCTCCGCAACTCTGCTAAAAATAGCGCTCTTTGACGTTTCGGGACTTCCCAAAAGAATTCCTGATGGCGCGTTTATCAGAGAAATATTGTCGCTTATTTTTAACCGTCCCGCTTCGATAAGTCTTTCGGCAAACGTACTTATTGATACTGAAAAAAGCGCAGTCCCCCGGAAAACGTCCATTGAATCCCTAAATGGGAATGAAAAGATAATTCTGTCGTTTTGATCATCCATTGTAAGTTTGGCGTTATTAGCGTCTTCAACGCTTACAATTTCATAAGGCAGGGACGTTGGGTTTTCGTTATAATTACGATAAGCCGTCGAGTTTTGATTCTGGCTCATTATATCGCGCGCGGAAGTTGAATAATGAAGCCTTATCCCGTTACTGTCCACAAACTGTACTGATTGAAGCCCCACGGTCGATTCTACAAGTATTCCATATATTCTTGAACGTTCAAAAATATCATTGGGGCTTTGGTTATATAAAAAACTGCCGCGAATGGCGGGTACTGTCAGGGTAGCGAAAAACTTGCTTTTAAGGTTATTAATATGAGTTTGAACAATCTGAGCGTCTTCCGCGTTTTCCTTAACATAAGAATTGATAACCGAAGGGTTATAAAAGTGAGCCTCTACAAAGTCAAATAATTCTACGTTTACCAGATAGATAAATCCGGTAAAAAGGAGGATTGATATTAATAATGCCACAAGCGGTTTTACAAAAGTTGGCAATTTTCTACCTGTTTTTTCTGGGAACATCTAAAAATCTAACCGAGATTTTTAAGGGTTCCCTTCTATTATCGGTTGTTAATTGTATCAAAAAAAATAATAAATGTTTGCTTTAAAAATTAAAAATACCGCGTTTTTATTTATTTCTTTACTGATGTGGGCGCGGCTGGCGGAACGGCTTGGGCAGGTGCAGGAGCGGCGCCTGAGGCAGAGGCGGGAGCGTCCGATGGAATGACTCCAAGCCGTTTCATTTGTTCTTCCGCTTCTTTTTGAGCGCTGTATTCATACCTCATCTGATTGGCTTTTATATAGGTGTTCTTTAACGCGGATAATTCAGGTTTAATTCCTTTAATTTTACTGCGGTCTTCTTGCTGTACATTTCCCTTAAAAAAGTCATCCAGAGCGCCTAGTATCCTATGATAAGTTTGTACGTCATTAATATTTTTCTCAAGATAACCGATGATCTGTTCTTCGGTCATTGCGGAAAGTTTATTATACGCCGGTCCTCGGACAAAACTGCTTAAGATTCTGATTTTTTTGTCTATCTCGTCCATTAATTGATGAAAATTTACCTTTTCCTTAATAGGAGCGCCTTTGGTATTATCCATACATTCCACAGTATAGATAACTTCCTCAGGTTCGGCATTTGTAATTTGCCTGATTAACTCTTTTATCGCTTCAAAAAAAGTCTTTTTTCGGCTGTCCATTACCGCTTGGTTATCATTCAGTTTTTGGCAGATTTCAGTAAGCTGAGTTGACGCGCCGCCAATAATAATAATACCGTCAAGAAGGATGTTTTTAAAATTTACGGGAGCCTTTGCCGCTTTTTGTTTGGTTTCCGCAACCTTTAAGGTGTTTAATACCGTATCTCTAAGATCGGGGCCGCTGTCGGTATAATCTTCTTTGATGACTTCATCTACCAACTCCTTGTAAAAGGGCGATCCCGGCATCGCTGAATGCATTTTTTTCTTGATGTTTTCCAGAGTAGCTTCACTGGCAGACATATCTTTTGTTATATTCAGACGGACATTAAGTTTATAATTTTCTCTGTAGTAGATGTTAAGTTCCTTCAGGGTGTTCATTGCGGTGGCAGTTTTCTTGGAAAGCTTAGAAAGACTTTCAGCTATAATACTGAGGGTAAGAGAATCGACGCCAGCTTTTGCGTTGCTGGTCATTTCAGCGACCGATTTAGTCATTAAAGACTGGGAATCCGGCGAAAAACTTACCCAGTCTACATAACGGACAAGCCCTACAATCCGCTTTATGCGTTCAAGGTTAAGATAATCCACGCTTAATTGGTAGAAATTGACCAAGTAGTCAAGCTGATTGTCAAAATTCGAGAGTCTGATAGAAAGCTGTTCTATCCTCTTTGCTTCCTGAAAACTACTGGCATCCGGAACTTCAATCTCACTAATTTTAGTATCCTGTTTATAAGGATCTTCATCTATTATTTTCTTTTTTATATATATGTTATACAACGAAGCAAATGAGATTTGAAAAATCCTAAGTTCTTCCTTAAGTTTTACCATTTCAGACTTTTCCAGCCAGTCCTTTCTTGCTAAAAGAACCTGCTGTAGAGTGTCAATATAATTTGATTGTCCTGTTTCCGCCATTACTATTAATTATCGTATATTTAGCAAAAAAACTCAAATAGGGGAACCTCTAAAAACCTCGGTTAGGTTTTTAGAGGTTCCCTGAAGAAAATCGCTAAATCATTAAAATATAAAGAGTTATTGTAGTGCGATTTTCTTCTTAGGTTATGAAAACTTCTAAAAACTGAAGTTTTTAGAAGTTACTATTTTTTAAAAAGTTTATTTTTCGGTCAAGCGCCACGCATATCCACGCCATATATAGGTATGAAAAACTTTAATTTCAAATTGACAACTGTTTTCGTGCTGGCTCTTCAGCTTATCTGCTGCAAGGACCTGTCTCCTTCCAAATATGTCCTGAATTTGCCAAAACCGCCCGAGAAATGGGTTTCTCTGCTGGGAAAACCATGCTGGCGGCTTGAATGGTTTGCCCCAAATGGCGAAAAACAGGCGGCGGATTTCCAATCCACAGGTAATTTGGAAGTGGAACTGCCAGTAACATGGGCAAATCCGGTCATCGCATGGCCTTATTGGCCTGAACATAACCTGGGTCCAGGACTTTTTATGCCTGCAGGTGCAATAATTCCCTTTAATATCGAAAAAAACACCCTGCAGCTTAGCTGGGAAAGGGGGCCTGACGTTATTTTTTACATGGAACTTGCCCTTGCCTGCGCAAACGAGCAAAAACCTTCAAAAACACCTGCAAACTTTGACTGGCCTAGATTCAGAGAACTTTTTCATGATGAAACATTGAATAAAGATGTCCGCGAAGACCCCTGGCTTGTTAATTGGCGCCAAGTAGCAGAAAAAACCGTCAGCGCAAACTTTGACAAACGCCGCCTTGTCCCTGAAAAAACCGAATCCATGCATATACCGGTTCCTACCGGTTTATGGTACGGAACATCCCCATTTGCAAAACCGCTATTGTTTGAGAATGATGCCGATGTCGCTTTTAATGCGCGTCCCGGCATAAATTTATGGGTCAGCATGGACGGGATATTACGGGTAAACGGTAAAACATGGGTATTTTCCAAAATGAGGGATTAATTATTAGTATTGTAGAAAAAGCCTATCTTCCTGTAAAATAAACTATGAGGCGGGTGTTATTATCGCTGTTATTACTTTTTCTTACTTTCTCGCTTTTTGCGCAAAACCAGCCTATTTATGCCGGTCTTAGTATTGATGAACAGCTTTCCTTTGTCGGCATGATGATGGCGGATCTTCTGGATAGGTTTGGCCCGCCAAGATCGGTTATTTGCGAAAGGGGAAACGAGCCATGGCAAGACGACGTTGTTTTCCAATATAATGGCGCTGATTTTTATATTTACAGGGATCGGATTTGGCAGGTAAAATTGGCTTCGACGCTCGGTATTTCAAACGGCGACAAAAAAGCGGCAGTATTACTCACTTTGGGAAATAATGCGGTAGACAAGGAGGATCACGCGCTCCTTGCGATAAACGGAAAAAGTTGGCCTTTGATGATGAGGGTTAATTTTAATAATATGGGGCTGGTTACGGCAATTTACATTTACCGTCCCGATTTTTAGGGGGAATTTTTGGCTAAAAACTGCTTATGTCTTACAGGGAAGACCATCAAACAGGATGTGGATTTATTGAACAAATACCGTAAATACGCCGATTTGGCGGAGTTACGGGTTGATTGTCTGGATGCCGACGAGCGTTTATACATACGCCGTTTTCCGGAACTGGCGGGAGTGCCTGTTATTCTAACTGTCAGACGCGATGTTGACGGAGGATATTTTCCAAGCGGCGAAGGCGCAAGATTAAAACTGCTCGCAAACGGGCTTGCATACGCAAACGCGGACAGCAGGCTTAACTTTGCTTATGTTGACATCGAAGAAGACTTTAACGCTCCCAGCCTTGAAGAAGCGGCGCGTACATTCGGAACAAGAATTATCCGTTCTTGTCATGATTTAAAAAGAGCTATTGATGATATTCCCGCAAAAATTAAATCGATGAAACGCGCCGGAGACGAAATAGTAAAAGTAGCGGTTTCGGTAAAATCCACCCATGACGTGTTAAATGTTTTCCGGGCGTCCAATACCTTTATAAAACAGGACAAAATTCTTATCTGCATGGGGCATTACGGCATTTATTCAAGAATACTTGCCGAAAGATTCGGTTCATTTTTAACTTACTCAAGCGCGTTATCTGAAAATGTCATCCCCGGCGCTCCCGGGCAGATGGATGTCCGCGAACTTTCCGAGTTGTACCACTTTAAAAGAATAACAAAAGATACAAAAATATACGGAGTTATAGGCAACCCGTTAAAATCCAGCGTAAGCCCCTGGTTTTTTAACACTATTTTTAATCTTGAAAACGCCGACTGCGTGTATGCCCCGTTCCCTGTAACGGATATTAATGATTTTTTGGAGCTTGCAAATGAATTGAATATACAAGGACTTTCTATCACAGTGCCTTACAAAGAAACGGTTCTTCCTTATATTGATGAAAAATCGGAAATTGTGCAATCAATAGGCGCGTGCAATACCATGTACCGCAAGGGAGACGTATGGTATGGCGATAATACCGATTACGCGGGTTTTACAACGTCACTCCTGAATTTTTTAGGCAAAAAAGATTTAAAACGGCGGAAAATTACAATAATAGGCGCCGGAGGCGTGTCACGCGCCGTAGCGGCGGAAATATATAAAATGGGCGGCAAAGCCCTTATATTAAACCGAACTGTTCATAAAGCCGCAAATATCGCATCACGGTATAATTTCCGCTGGGGAGGACTGGATAATCAGGGAATAGAACTTATATCCAAATATAATGACATAATAATCCAAACTACCTCCGTCGGCATGGAAGGTTATGACGAATCAGATCCGCTGGAAGCTTACGAATTTTCTGGAAAAGAATCGGTAATGGATCTGATTTATACTCCCGCACAGACTCCTTTTTTAAAAAGAGCAGCGTCTGCGGGATGCAAAACGATTAACGGTTACGATATGGTAATACGTCAGGCTTGTTTGCAATACGCAAACTTTTTTGACAGAGAAATACCAAAAACACATTTATCACAAATAAATTCATTAGGGGCAAGCAGATGGGACAGGATAGCGTGGGGTTGATGAAAGAAGCGGCGGGTAAAGCCGCAGTAGACGAAATGGTAAAAAGCGGCATGAAACTCGGACTTGGAACGGGTTCCACCGCCATTCACGCCGTCCGCAGGGTAGGAGAGCTTTTGTCGCAGGGAGCGTTACGGGACATTTACGCGTTTGCCACAAGCTTTCAAACGGAAATTGAATGTGAAAAACTGCGGATTCCTTTTTTTACGCTAAATTCGCGCGAACTCTCCTCAGGACTGGATTTAACAATTGACGGCGCCGATGAAGTAGACCCGCAAAACCGCCTTATTAAAGGAGGGGGCGGCGCCCATTTAATTGAAAAAATAGCCGCGTATGCTTCGGCGCAATTCGCTATTACAGTGGACGAATCAAAATTGACGGAGCGCCTGGGTGGCGGTTTCCCCGTTCCCGTGGAAGTTGTTCCCGAGGCGAGAGTGCAGGCGGCAAAGGCTCTTGAAAAATTAGGCGCAAATGTTATTATTAGGGAAGCGGTGCGAAAAGCAGGGCCTGTAATCACAGAACACGGAAATCTGATTTTGGACATTCGCTTTAATTCTGTGATAGACCCGTCATTAATGGAAGCGGAAATAAATAACATTCCTGGCGTTGTAGAGAACGGTTTTTTCACCAGAAAGCAGCCTGTCGTATTTATTGCCTGTTCAAACGGAACAGTAGAAAAAAGAGGAAGATGATAACGCGCCCTTGCAGGTCTACGGCGCTTTAGAATCCCATCGCCTGCGTTCCTATCATAAGCAAGGAGTAAATTATGATCGATATAAAAGAACATTTAAAAGAAATATCCGGCAGCGATTATATTGATGCTGAACTGTTCGTAAAATACAGCGTAAAGCGCGGTTTGCGAAACGATGACGGAACAGGCGTGCTTGTAGGGCTTACAAGAGTCGGGGACGTACACGGTTACATTGTAGATGAGGGAGAAAAAGTCCCCATTCCCGGCAAACTCTACTATAGGGGAATTGACATTGAAGACATCGCCAGCGAAGCGGCAAAGCAGAACCGTTTTTGTTTTGAAGAAACAATTTATCTTCTTCTTTTTGGCAAATTGCCAAACCAAAAACAACTTGAAAATTTTAATAAATTGTTAGGTGAAACCCGCATACTGCCCAAAAACTTTGTCGAAGACGTAATAATGAAAGTCCCATCACGCGACATAATGAACAAGCTGGCTTTTTCGATACTTGCGCTGTATCCCTATGATAATGACCCGGAAAACCAGTCTCCTGAAAATATTCTGCGCCAATGCATAGAATTAATAGCGCGTTTTCCGGCAATTGCCGCATATTCCTATATGTCAAAAAAACACCATTTTGACCGCGAAAGTTTAATAATTCACCCTTCTGATCCGTCATTATCAAGCGCACAGACGTTTCTTTCGCTTATAAGGCCGGATAAAAAATACACCCCATATGAAGCGCAGTTATTGGATCTTGCCTTTGTGCTTCACGCGGAACACGGCGGCGGAAACAACTCTACATTTACCGTGCATGTTGTTTCGTCTTCCGAGACGGACACCTACTCCGCGATTGCCGCCAGTATCGGTTCGCTAAAAGGATTTAAACACGGCGGGGCAAACGCGAAGGTAATCGGCATGATGGATGACATCATGAAGAACGTAAAAAATTGGGAAAGCGAAAAAGAAGTGTCCGCCTACCTGGAAAATATTCTTAAAGGCCAGGCTTATGACGGATCAAAACTGATATACGGCCAGGGACACGCGGTTTACACAATAACAGACCCGCGCGCAAGTTTGTTACGCGATAAAGCAAGAACTCTGGCGGAAGAAAAAGGAATGATAAAAGAATTTAATCTTTATTGCCTGATAGAAAAACTTACTCCTATTGTTTTTAAAAAGGTAAAAGGCTCGGATAAGGACATTTGCACCAATGTGGATTTTTATTCAGGCTTTGTTTACAAAATGCTGGGCATCCCCCAGGACTTAAACACCCCTATTTTCGCTATAAGCCGCATAGCCGGCTGGTGCGCGCATCGCTTAGAAGAAATTATAGCCGGCGGCAGAATTATACGGCCTGCGTACAAGTGCGTCCAACCCCGTTTAAAGTATACTGATGTAAATAGTAGATAGGAAAGAAAATTGTTCTGGTACTTTATATAAAGAATTTACCACTAACAACACGAACAATTACACGATGTATGCCCAAGAATTTATTCAGTACAGGCGGGGATTTTATTGGGCATACATTCTGACCACTAAAACACATTAAAAAAAGCATCATCGAAAAAGTACTATTTATGTGTTTTAGTGGTCAGACGCTAATTAGCATTTCATACATGGAATTTTTCAATCCTTTTACGGAGACAGGCTAATTTTTTTTACTTGTAGTGTAATATTTTCGCATTTTAGCGATTGACCTTTTGACGGCAGGGCGAACAGCTTCCTCAATCGACTTGATAAAGGTTTCATCTACATCATCAAGATAATTTGTGACTGCTGCTGAAACATCGTCCCTTATGCTCTGTTCGGGTTTAAAGAGTTCGTAGATTTCAATTTTTAAGGCTTTGGCTATTTGAGATAAAGTTTGAGCAGAAACCCATTTTTTGTGGATTTCGTTCAATTCTGGAGAGTTCTCCAAAAAGAGTGGGAAATGTTTATCTTTTATCTTTTAATTCATTGTTTAAGGTTTCTTTTACGGCTTCTTTGACAACTTGTTTTATATCTACCATTACATGATTCATTTCATTAACGATTTTTTTATATAAACGCTCATTTGGCTCATTCGGGTCATTTTCGACAGTAAAAAGTTGGTATGGTTCAATGTCAAGGGTTATAGCAAGCCGTTCCAACATTTCGGGTTTTGGGAAAGATTTGCATGTCTCCACCATAGCTATATAATGTGAAGAAACATTTGCTTTTTCAGCAAGTTGCTCCTGTGTAACCCCCTTTTTTTGGCGGTTTTTCTTCAAATTATCAGCCAATACATCCTTAATTTTAATCATTTTTCCCAAAAACTTACCTTTTCAATAATAATAAATGATTTGTTCTTATTGACTAATTACTGAAATAGTAAGTATAATTTACCGATACAGTAAGTTTATGAGTTATCTTTCGTTTCTTTAGAGGTAATTTAGGAAATTATCAAAATTAGTTTTTAAGAGGAGTTTTTTATGAAGAACGTCTTCAAAATTTTCGGGATTATCGCAATGGTTGCGGTAATGGTTTCATTTACGGGTTGCGCGACCAATAGTTCTATTGGCGGTACTGCTGAAGTGCATGGGTGGCTTTCATCACTTATTTCATCATCCACAATAAATATATTAGCTCAAGAAGGCGGTGAGGAAGTTGCGAATTTTTGGGTTATTATAGGGACATTAGACATTGGGTATAAAAATTATGCCAATAAAGTAAAAGCCGCTGAAAACCGAGGCAAGAAAATTACCACAGTAGTTACTAATTATTTAGTTGTTGCAATTATAAAGGCGTATGCCCGCTAGGATACACTGAGTGCCGAACCTTTGGTTCACACCCAAAAGATTTGCCGACACTCGGCAAAAAAAGTTAGCGGAGACTATAATCCGCAAAGGAGTTTTGTATGAAGAACGTATTTAGGTTTTTGGGCGTTATCGCCCTCGTGGCGGTAATCGGGTTCTCAATCGTTGCTTGCGGTGACGGCGGTGGCGGTGGTGGAGATAACCCCGTCACCGGCGGCGGCACTGTGTATTTTGGAACAACCCTGACAATAACCAATGAACAGGTATATACAATGAATGATCAGGGCAATACCGTTACCTACACCCCATATACCGGGAATTTGACGCTTGAACCTGATACCTCCGATATCTCCGGAACCGCAACAATCACAAACGGAAAACTCAGTTTCAGCATTGGAACTCCGGATGAACTTTATGCATGGGATGTTTTTTTGCAGTCTTTTTTTTCTTTGTATAGTAACGTAACAACGACCGACGCAAGCGTAAAATCCAATATGCATAATGGTTTTTATGATGACCAGTATACATTGAATAAAGAAAAAACAACCAGAGTTAATAATACCAGTGGTATCTTAGAACATGTGTTTTATATATACGTGGACAAGGATGTTACGGTTAAAGGGACAGGGAAAACTACAAGTATCTACGGAATCAACATGACAACAACCAACGTTAGCCTTGCGCTGAGAACCGGCTGGAACGCGGTATACCAAAAAATGACAGCGACCTATTCCAGTAACTCTATTAGTGAAACCCAAACAATGTCCCTAGGCAATCCTTCCGGCATTAATTGGGTTTTAGAAGATGACGATGACGATCACACAGGAACTGGCACTGGAACTGGTACAGGCAACGGTACGGGAACTGGCACTGGAACTGGCAACATGACATGGACAGCCGTTACAAACAGCCCGTTCGGAACATCTTACATCAACGCCATCGCCTATGGCGGGCCTGCCGGACAGGAAAAGTTTGTCGCCGCAGGCTATGACGGCAAAATGGCGTATTCGTCTAACGGTATAACATGGCAAGCCGTAACGGACAGCAAATTCACATCCATTATCAAAGCCATCGCCTATGGAGGCGGCACGTTTGTCGCCGTAGGCTTCCTTGAAGATAAAGTGGCGTATTCGTCTAGCGGCATAAACTGGACATCAGTAGAGGACTTCAAACTTGGATACCTCAACGCCATCGCCTATGGCGGAACTACCGGACAGGAGCAGTTTGTCGCCGGAGGCTATAGCGGCAGAATGGTGCATTCGTCTGACGGCGTAACATGGGAATCCGTAACGGACAGCAAATTTGAAGACGAAACCATCGAAGCCATCGCCTATGGAGGAGGCAAGTTTGTCGCCGTAGGCGTTAAGGGCAAAATGGCGTACTCGGAAGACGGCATAAACTGGATGGCAGTGACGGACAACACCTTCGGTACAAACTACATCGAGTCAATCGCCTATGGCGGGCCTGCCGGACAGGAGAAGTTTGTCGCCGGAGACTGGGACGGCAAAATGGCGTATTCATCAAATGGCACAACATGGACAGCCGTAACGAACAGCACATTCCGCACAATAAACTCCATCAACGCCATCGCCTATGGAGGTGGCAAGTTTGTCGCCGGTACTGATGGAGGCGGCAAAATGGCGTATTCGTCTGACGGCATAACATGGACAGCAGTAGCGTACAACAAATTCGATGGTATCTTCGCCATCGCATACGGCAACGGCACGTTTGTCGCCGTGGGCGATGACGGCAAAATAGCGTATTCAACGGGCAACGGCACAGGAACCGGTACGGGAACAGGTACAGGCAGTGGCAACACTACTTACGCAGTAACCGTCAACGGCGGAAGCGGAAGCGGCAGTTATACGGCAGGCGCAACCGTAAGCATTAGCGCAACAGTGCAATCGGGGCAAACATTTACAAGCTGGACAGTCACTTCAGGCGGCGCAACATTGGCAAACGCAAACAGTGCAAGCACAACATTCACCATGCCCGCAAATGCGGTAACAGTTACGGCAAACTTTACTGGAGGCACAGGCGGAACGGGCGGCAACGAAAGTAATCCAATATTACTGACTCCAGACACATGGGTTGACGGCAGTATTACTTCAACCACTTCTGGCAGTACAGTCTGGTACTCGTTCAATGTAACAAGTGGAACTACATATTATGTCTGGTGGAATGACGGTGATCAAGGCAGTGGTAAATCATTGGATGTTAAGGTTAGCGCTTATTATAGCAACGGTTCATTTGTCTTATTAAACGACAGTTATTCTTCTAGCTTTTCAAACTTGGATAGAGCATGGGACACATCGCAAACTTTCACGGCAAGTTCATCCGGTACGGTAAAACTTAAAGTGGTTCCATATTCCAGTGGCAACACCGGTACCTTCGCCATTGCGTACAGCTCGAGCAATAACAGACCGGATATTACTTGGAATAGTAATACTCTATCCGCCGGCGTAACCGATACTTACCGGTTCTACGCAAATTCAGGGAATACCTATTGTATTCTGTGGCAAGATAAAGATAATTCCAGTTACACTGCTGATATTAAAGTCGGACTAAAAATAGAAGGTTCCTCATCGTATGTTGTTCCTGTAGAGGATAGACGCTCAACCAATAATTTCACATTTACTGTTTCAACATCAGGTTATTACATCATAGTAGTGCAAGGATATGGTGCTAATGATTATGGTACCTACAGAGTAGGTTACTATTAACGGTAACGCAGCGTAACTGTCACCACTTTTCTCTAGTGCCGTTATGCGACTTTTATACGCTATCAATGGTGTCTATTGCTAATTATTCATTGTTAATTGCTAATTCCTCTTTCTTCCTTTGTGTTCTTTGTATCTTTGTGATCTTGGTGTGAACTCTTTGCGAGTAATTTTTTTCAAGAGATGGTAAAGCGGCAAGAAATAATCTGATATTTATGCCACTGATTTTTCAAAATTTATTACAGAGACTTCAGTTCCCGCCGATGATGCAAATCGGTCAATCATATTCTCAAGTTGTGCGGCTACTGTTCCATTGTACCATGTATTACCGCATTCTGTACAAACATGAGCCGGAACATGGCGAATAACAACAACCCCCTGATCAATATCTTCAGTATAGGTAACGGTTGTTTCATCCATTTCCGCCTTGCAAATTCCGCATTTCATTATTTGCCTCCCTTCCGTTTTTTGCCCCCGTCTTCCCACTTTTCCTGTGATGGCCGGTAAGCGGTAATAATATACAAATGCCCTTCTCCGATACTGCAAACTATATGTATATTTTCCGCATTAATCAAACAACTTGGAAATGGATAGTCGGCAGGGTATTGTTCAATTATTTCCCCTTTTGCTATCGCATATTTGATATCATCAAGCCGTATATGACGCTGCCTCATCCTGGTTAATAGATGTTCGGTTAAAACAATGGCATCATCTTTACAACAAGCCCTGACATCTTCAATACGCAACATAATTAATTATATTGAGATTACTTTTTTATGTCTATAGATCAAAAAACATATCCTGAACAAGCGCAATGGTAGCAACTATCGAAATCCGTGTACCCTGCCCTGACTGTACTAAATAAATTCCTTGGGCATACATCGTGAGTTGTTAGTGGTTAAATTCAAATTTATCAGACAGTCCCAATTCCCTATTCATCCGCTTCTTGAATCTTGAATTCAGCGCGGGCTTTGACAACTTCGTCAGCAATGCGACCAGAGATCGGCGCATAATGGCTGAAATCCACGTTAAAAGAACCGGTTCCCGAAGTAATTGAGCGCAAATCTATCGAGTAACGCAAAAGTTCCGCCATGGGGACTTCCGCGCGTACTTCCGCGATGCCGCCAGCGGAATCCTGCCCAAGTATTTTGCCGCGTTTTCCTGAAAGGTCGCTCATTACGTCACCCAAATACTTTTCTTCGATAAAGACCGTCAAATTCATAATTGGCTCAAGCAGCGTGGGGTTTGCCTGCTTCATCGCCTCGCGGAAAGCGTTACGCGCAGCAAGTTTAAACGACAATTCGTTGGAGTCTACAGGGTGGTACTTGCCGTCTGTAAGTTTTACTTCCACGTCAACAACTGGATAACTAGCCATTGTACCGTGCGCCATTCCTTCTACAATGCCCTTCTCTACTCCGGGAATGTAGTTCTTGGGGATCGCTCCGCCGAAAATCGCGTTTACAAACTGATAATTTTCACCACGGGCGAGAGGAGCGATTTCCAGCACTACTTTTCCGTATTGGCCGTGGCCGCCCGTCTGCTTTTTGTGAGTGTACTCCGCGCCGGATTTCTTTGTGATTGTCTCGCGGTAAGCGATTTTTGGAACGCGGGTTTCAACTTCGATTTTCTGATTAGTTTTAATTTTATCAAGAATGATGTTAATCTGTAACTCGCCCATTCCTGAAATAACGGATTCCTTTGTTTCGCCGTTGTAGTGAAAACGGAAAGTTTTGTCTTCTTCCGCGGCGCGGACAAGGAACTCTCCAAGTTTGTCTTCGTCTTTTTTTGCAATTGCGTTTACGGCGACGGAATGAACAGGCTCAGGCAGGCGCAACGGGACAAAGGTTTTAGTGTCAGCCGTGGCCAATGTGTCGTTAGTTTTTAAAGTCGCCGCTTTTGTAATAATGCCGATATCGCCCGCAAATAATTCCCTTACTTCTTCAAGTTTCTTGCCCTGACAGGTATAAAGTTTGCCGATACGCTCTTTTTTATTTTCAGAAACATTGAGCGTTTCACTGTCCGCGGAAAGTTTTCCGGTAATAATTTTTATCCATGAAAGTTTGCCGGAGAACTGATCGTAATTTGTCCGTATGACAAACGCCGACATGGGCTTGTCAGGATCGATGGAGACGGGAGTCTCTTTGCCTTCCGCGTCAAGAACCGCGTCTTTTGCCGTACGCGGGTTTGGAGCGGCGTCCACGATAAAGTCGATTAACGGGATAATGCCTGAATTTTTTAACGGAGCGCCGGCAAAGGCGGGAACATATTTATTTTCCGCAAGCGCTTTTACAAGACCCGTTTTCATTTCTTCTATAGAGAGAGAACCGTTCTCGATATATTTTTCCATTAAGCTGTCATCGCCCTCGGCAGCCGCTTCGATCAATTTTTCGCGCGCCGCGGCAACGGCATCTTTTAAATCAGCGGGAACAGCCTCTTCTTTTTCCAAAGCGTCTCCCTGCATTGTGTACGCTTTTTCGTGCAGGACATCGACCACGCCCTTAAAACCGCCGCCGCTTCCGATTGGCAGAGTTATTACCACAGGCTCAACCTTGAATTTTTCTTTTATGTCAGCCAAAGTCCGGTTAAAATCGGCCTGATCGTTGTCCAACTTTGTAACAAAAACGCCTCTCGGTTTTCCCCTCCCGTCAAGATTTCGCCATAGTTTGACAGTCTCGATCTGAACGCCGGACTTGCCGTCTACCGTTAACAGCGCAAACTCTGCCGCGCGGAAACTTAAAATAACCGCGCCGGTAAAGTCGGACGAACCGGGCGTATCTAAAAAGTTGATTTTAGTCCCGTCTTTTTCGACATGGCCCAATGCAGCGTATATCGAGATTTTTCTTTCGATTTCCTCCGGGCTGTAATCGCTGGTAGTTTTACCGGATTCCAGCGTCTCCGCCTTTGCGATAACACCCCCGGCGAACAGCAAATGCTCAAAAAGGGTGGTTTTTCCGGTCTGTCCATGACCGGCAATAGCGATATTTTTGATTTTATCTGTTGAATGGCTCACAGGTAGCTCCTTTGGAAATAGATTATAATTATTATTGCCTGTTATAACCTTGATTGTCAAGAATAAAGCGGTAATAATAAAGCATGAAATCAATTACTAAAGAACTGTGGTTTTGCACTAAAAAACCGAAAGAATTCATCAATATTACAGGCGAAGTTGAAACACTTTTGCAGGAATCGGGTATTCAGGAAGGCCTATGCCTTGTAAACGCCATGCACATCACCGCCAGCGTCTTCATCAATGACGACGAGTCCGGCCTGCACCACGATTTTGACGTTTGGCTCGAAAAACTCGCCCCACACGAGCCTGTCTCCGGCTACCGCCACAACACAGGCGAAGTAAACGCCGATGCTCACTTAAAGCGCCAAATCATGGGGCGCGAAGCAGTAGTAGCCGTAACCGGCGGCAAATTGCACTTTGGCCCCTGGGAGCAGATTTTTTATGGAGAGTTTGATGGGCAGAGACGCAAGCGGGTACTGATAAAAATTATCGGGGAGTGATTCGCCAAAAACTCTCACAAAGATTAGGGAGTGGGGAGTAGGGAATGGGGAGTAGGGTTGTTGTTATTAATCTATGCTTGAGCTTCACTATAAGATAACGAACATAAACTCCTTATCCCTCTTTGTGATCTTTGTTCCTTAGTGATCTTAGTGTGAAGTCTTCTTGCGTATAATGTCTTGCCGTAAAAGCGGATTTTGGGTATAGTGAATTAATAGCCGGCGTGGCGGAATGGCAGACGCAGTAGACTCAAAATCTACCGTACGCGAGTATGTATGAGTTCAAGTCTCATCGCCGGTATATGGAAAACTATATCAATTGTATCGCGCATAAAACAAGCGAGGGCAATCTTCTTATCGGGGAAAATTATACCGCAATGATTGATTGCGGTATGGCTTTTTGCGCGGACACTACAATACAAAATGTTAAAAATGCACTGAAAGGCAGACCGTTGGATTATCTCTTTATTACACATACCCATTATGACCATATCGGCGCGACGCCTTTTTTTAGAAAAGAATGGCCGTTACTGCGTCTTGTTACTTCGCAGACAGGGGCAGCTGTCCTTTTAAAAGATACTCCTCGCAGAGTTATCCGCGAGCTTTCAATTGTGGCAGCCAATGAATATAATGTAAAAATTGACACATACAGCGATGACGCTTTTCACGCTGACGTTATTGTTAAAGAAGGGGATATTATTCCGCTTGGCGGAGTTTCAGTCAAAACGCTGGAAACGCCAGGACACACAAGGGACACGCTCAGTTTTTTTATTCCTGAACTTGAAATACTGATAGTTAGCGAGACAACTGGAGTTTTGTTACCCGACAATTCCATATATCCCCCATATCTGACAAGTTTTAATGATACGGTAAATTCGATAGAAAAATGCAGAAAAATGCCTTATAAATTTTTATCCCTGCCACATTACGGAATTGCCACCGAAAAAGACGCAAACGGTTTTTTTGACAGAGCGCTGGAAGCCGTCATCGGTTGCCGCGATTTTATTTTAAGCATGAATGAAAAAAAACTTGATCAGGAAGCTATGCTTGATATGTTCTATAAAAAATACGGAACCGAAACTCTTTTAGGCTACCAGCCGTTGGATGCCTTTATCGCAAACGCCCGCGCCACAATCGCCTGCACTCTGCGTGAATTTGCGCCTAACGGCAATAATATTGCCGCTCAGTAATGAGACTGCTTTCCAGAAAGCATGAGTAATATAAATATGAATAATTATTTTCGCATAGACGGCGATAAAATTAGGCTTGAGATAAAAGCAATACCCGGCGCTTCAAAAACTGAATTAGCGGGCGTTAAAGACGGACGGTTGCGGATACGGCTTGCCGCTGCGCCTGAGGATGGGAAGGCAAACGCTGAACTGCTAAGATTTTTGTCAAAGACAATTGATTGCCCTAAGAGGGATTTGCGGATTGTCAGCGGGGAGAAATCGCGGATGAAGGTGGTTGAGTTGTTGGGGAAGTGGGAGGAGAAGATTGCCAGTATGGGGCGGTAAGCCTAAAAACTGCAAGACTTGTGTCTAACTTTAGTCCGCGTGAAAACCAATCGGGTTTCCGAACAAATCTATTACCTTAAAGCCATTCAACCGCACCGCTATGAATGTCATAGTAGGCGCCGACAACTTTAACTCCCAAACGTTTGACTATTTCGTCCGCTTTAACTTGTTCAAGCATTCCCGCTACATGGCTATGGACAACCTTGTCTATGTCGCCGCCTTTTTTCACGGCGGGCATGATGTGATCTACAATATGTTTGATGTTTGGCGGAAGTTCCCCGCCTGAACAAGCCGCAGTTACCGCGCCGCATTTGCCGTGTCCGCAGACGACGACCAGTTTGCTTTTAAGATGTTCAACCGCGTACTCAATACTGCCAAGCGCGGTCTTGTCAGCGACATTACCGGCATTGCGGATAACAAAAATGTCTCCCAGTTTTTGATCAAAGAAAATTTCAGGCGCGGCCCGTGAATCGGCACAAGATAGAATAACTGCAAAAGGTTTTTGCCCGCTGTTCAAAACTTCCCTGTCGGCGCTATAGCTGGTTTTAGGGGTAAACGCCCCTTTCAAATAGCGCTCATTTCCTTCCTTGAGCATTTGCAACGCTACATTTGCATCCTCAATTAATTCTCCCGGTTGATGAATTTTCATAAAAACCTCCTTTAAATTATTCTTAAAATTATATTTAAAAATTTTATTTTTACGATACCTTAAAACGCGAAACTTCATGTATTAATTTGTCTATACTTTCGCGATTCCTGGCGCTTATTTCGTTGACATGGTGTACCGCCACATTTACCTGATCCGCACCGGATGCCATTTCATTCATGCCGCCGGTGATCTCCTGCGTTATCTTTTCAAGGTTGTGGCTCTCATTAATTACTTCTTTGCTGCCCACAAGCATTTCTTCACTGCCGCTCTTTACCTGTTGGGTTATCGCGTTCAAATTGCTGGTACCTTGCAGAAGCTGTTTGCTCCCCTCGCCCTGCTCCTCCATCGCCTTACTGATATTTTCTTCCTGTTCAGCCACCGTTTTAACCCCCGAGTCAATCGACTCGAATCTGTTTAGTACGGTTTCTGTGGATACGGTTATCTTATCCATCGAAGATTTTATCTTCTTTAAAACATTCCCGATTGTTTTGGACTGTGCGCTGGAACTTTCCGCCAGTTTGCGGATTTCATCGGCAACTACGGCAAAGCCTTTGCCGGCATCTCCGGCATGCGCCGCTTCAATTGCCGCGTTCATCGAAAGCAGATTTGTCTGGCTTGCGATGTTTTCCATTACCGAGTTAATCTCCATAAGCCCTTCGGATTCTTTGGCAATTTCCTGAATATCCGCAGCCACTTCCTGCAATCCGTTTCTGCCTACTTCGGAGGCTTCTTTAAGAATTTTTACATTGTCTATGTTTTTGGTTAGAGTCTGATTTACCGAATTGATGTTGTTTACCATTGCCTGAATAAAGGCGGATCGTTTTGTTATTGTCTCAGCCTGATTTTCAACTTGGCCGTTGAGTTTGTTGATGTTTGTGATAACCTGCTCCATAGTCGCGTTTGTCTCGGTTACGCTGGCGGACTGGTTGATCACACGCCCTTTGATGCTCTGAATGTTGGCAGTGATCTGGTTTATCGCCGCCGCTGTTTCAGTCATGTTGCTGGCGAGATCATTGCCAATGTTGTTCAGTCCTGCCGCTTCATTCTTGATGAGAATAATCATGTTTTTAATTTTTTCAATGGTTTTGTTGAAGTACAGGGCAAGGTCGCCAATTTCATCTTTAGAACTGACGGCGATGCTTCGCGTTAAATCGCCTTCGCCTTCGGAAATGTCCTTGAGAGTGTTGGCTACATTGACGATTGGTTTTATAGTGCTGTTCAAAACAAAGTACACAATTAAAGCCGCCAATAGAACGGCTATCACCGTCAAAATAATTGTAAATTGGGTAATTGTGTTGACTTCCTTTAATATTATAATTTCAGCGGCTCCTACCAATACTCCCCAGCTCATATCTGAATCACTGATTTTACAAGGCAGCATCTTAAAGTATATAAATGTTTTTAAGGTTGGATCATAAGCGGAACCGGAAAACATCTTTCCTTCATTTATTGACTTTAAAAGCGCCGACTGGTTAGCGCCGACTTCAACATCGACATCCATCGTATTTTTGCCTATACGCTCGGGAATAAAATGCGCCATAACTGTCCCATCGCCCGAATATATAACCATCAAAGCGATTTCTTCATGAGTTTTTATTGTATCTACAAGGAATGGCTGTAATGGATCCACTGACAACATACAGAATACGGTACCGACCACTTCATTGTTACGGTGATTAACAATGGGAACTCCCATTCTGATCGCAAAAGTTGCTTTTCCGTTTACCGTAAAAGGAACGGGATTATCCACGCGTTCTTTACTCGCATTGGGGCCTGAAATATAGGCTATGGTTTCTTGGATTTTAGCATCGGACGCAACTACTATCTGATTGGCGTTCCTGCCCCATATCATTGCGTACTGCCCTGTGGCGGTCGAGCCGGGACGGCCTGTGAAACGGCTGTCCATGCCGTCAATGGCGTTTGCTTTCCAGACAGAGCCCAACTGCACAAAATTTGGTTCCGCAAGCAAGGTAGAGCGCAGCATATCGTCATACCGATCCCGCCGATCTTCCGCTCGTACAGTATCAAAATCACCCATGATATTCGCCAATGTTTTCAACGCGCGAATATAGCCGTCTTCCCTGCCTTTAAGGTATGTGGCCTGATCTTTCGCGATATATTCAAGCTCCTTAAGGCTCAAGGAAAGGGTACTTGCGGAAGCCTGCTTTAATAGTATTATAGCAATGCTGCCGGCAACAACAACAACAATTGCGATAACCATCAGGCTCAATCTGAATTTAAGTTTCATTTTTTTCTCCTAATTTAAGTCGCATAAGCGACACGCTATTTTCCTTTACCATTTAGAGCTGTTTTTAAATGCATTATAGGAATTATATCACTTTAAAGTTAAATTTACAATATTTGATTTATTTAAGATATTTCACAAAAAAGTTAAAATTTAAGAAAAAATCGAATTTCCTTGCCTTACACGGTAATTTTTATGATATTAAAAGTAAGAGCTCTTACCAAAATAAAAAATCTCAAAAAACCGAAGTTTAAAGGTTAATTTAAATATTTTGCATAAAAAATGAAAATTGTCCCGCGTTGCGGAACGATGAGACTATTTTACCCAAACTTCAATATTAGTAAAGCTATCCGGCTAAATCGGATAATGTGCCGCTCACGCGGCTTAAAAAGGAGAAATCGTCTCCGCGTTGCGGAGCCGTTTGATTAAAAGCTATCCGAAGGATAGCACGCCGCTCTCGCGGCTAAAAAAAGGAGAAAGAAAATGAAAATCAAATTTAAACTGAGTATTTTAATTATCGCCATTGTGGTGGTCATTGTAACGGGAGTTGCCATACTCCTTTTACGGCAGGCGTCCGACATTGCTTTGAATTTGTCTAAACATAAAACCATGTATATGGCGCGTGAGTACGCCAAGGAATGGGACGGTAAAATAGACGGCTATATAAAAGTGTTACAAACATTATCAAATGTAATGAACTTTTATGAAAATCTTGCGCCTGACGCGCGACGTAAGGAATATGAAAATACGATGATGTCTGTTTTTAAAGACATGCCGGATTTTATCCGAATATTCACCGTCTGGAAGCCGGACGCTATTGACGGCATGGACGCGCGTAATATAGGCAGAGTTGGTTCAACCGAAACGGGACAATTCGCTTTTGCGCTGACAAGGGAAACCGGAGATATAAAAGCTATTACCTGCCTTGTTGTTCCGCAGGCAATGGCGCATCTTTCAGGAGCCAATAGTAAATTAGTTGATATGTCCGACCCCGCCATCATTAAGATGCAGGGAAAAGATACATGGTGTATAAGAATCATGGTTCCCATAGTTAATAAGCGTCTTAATGAATCAGTCGGAGTCATCGGCTGTCAGTTTGATATTGATCTGATACAACCCCAGGTAGAGCAGGCTATCAAAGATTTTGAAGAAGTTGCCAGTATGGCGATTTACACCAACACCGGGTTTGTTTTGGCAAATTACCTGCCGCAGATGATAGGAGGGCAGTTGGTTGAGGTGGAAACGCAATACGGCAATCAATTAAACCAAGTAGCCGCAGCTATTAAAAACGCGGAAGAATACGAAGTTTCCAGTTACGACCCCGAAATGAAAACAACCATGTATATGAGCATAGCTCCTATTCCTCTTGCGTCTTCTCAGACAACATGGTCGGTAATGATCGGCTCAACTGAAGATTACATCTTGAAAGATGTCAACACGATGAGAAATTTTGTCATTATTTTGGCGTCGATAGCCCTTTTAATAGCGACAGCGCTTATATATTTTGTTTTAAGCAGAACTACAAAACCAATCGTTAAGGTATCGGAGACTCTTAAAGATATTTCCGAAGGCGAAGGCGATTTAACGCGGGTTATAACCGTCAATTCCAAAGACGAGATAGGCGAACTTGCCCTGCACTTTAACAAAACGCTGGAAAAAATTAAAAATATGATCATTCATATCAAGAATGAGGCAAGCGGTTTGACAGAGATAGGCAATGACCTTGCCAGCAACATGACCGAGACTGCTTCGGCGATTAATCAAATTAACGCCAATATCCAGAGTATCAAGGGCCGCGTTATTGACCAGTCTGCCAGCGTTACCCAAACCACCGCCACAATGGAACAGGTTATCACCAATATCAACAAACTTAACGGCAATGTGGAAGACCAGAGCAGTAATATTAGCCAGGCGTCATCCGCCATTGAACAGATGGTAGCCAATGTTAATTCGGTAACTGAAACGCTGGTTAAGAACGCTGATAATGTAAATATGTTAAAAGAAGCCTCCGAAATAGGCAGAAACGGATTGCAGGAAGTGGCGGCTGATATTCAGGAAGTCGCTCACGAATCTGAAGGCTTACTTAAAATTAACGCGGTAATAAAAAACATCGCCAGCCAGACCAATCTGCTTTCGATGAACGCGGCGATAGAAGCGGCTCATGCGGGAGAAGCGGGCAGAGGTTTTGCCGTAGTCGCCGATGAAATCCGCAAATTAGCTGAAAGCTCCAGCGAGCAGTCAAAAACAATCAGCAGTGTTTTGAAAAAAATTATAGAATCAATCAACAAAATTACAAACTCCACAGGAAATGTGCTTAACAAGTTTCAATCTATTGATTCAAGCGTTAGGACAGTAGTGGAACAAGAGGATAATATCCGCAACGCTATGGAAGAGCAGGGCGAGGGGAGCAGGCAGATACTTGACGGCGTAAGCAATGTAAACGAAATTACCCGGCAGGTAAAGGGCGGCAGCCAGGAAATGCTTGAAGGCAGTAAGGAAGTAATGAATGAAAGCCACAATCTTGAAGTAGTAACGCAGGAAATAACCGGCGGCATGAACGAGATGGCATCAGGCGCGGATCAGGTAAATGTGGCAGTACACCATGTCAACGAGATATGCATTAAAAACCGCGAAGGCATTGAGGCTTTAATGAGGGAAGTATCGCGCTTTAAGGTGGCGTAACTAACCGGGAATATTATATAGGGGGTGATTATGAAAAATATATTAGCGAAATTTTTACCGAAACGCCCCCTATATATACAATTGCTGTTTACCGTCTTTGCCTTTTTTGTAATGGTTATTTTAAGCTGCATCTTTACCGGCAGAATCGTGCGCGCTAATCTTGTACGCAATGCTGTCAGCGTACTTGACTTTGTGGAAGCACAAATCAACTCTGATCTGCGGGAATCACGCACAATACTGGACGACTTTGCTCAATCCGTACAAAACTTAGCGCGGCACGGCTATAATGCAGAAAAATTGATTGCTTATAACGAGGATATATCAAACCATTTAATCTCAAAAAACAATGACACTTTCAGCACTAACGGACCTTTCGGTTATATAGAAAAATCTCCGGAAGGCCCATTCTTTTTTAACGGCATTGGCTGGAAGGCTCCGGATAGTTGGTATCCGCCTGAACGTCCCTGGTACAAAGCCGCCATGGAAGCCGGCGGCAGTATCGCGGAAACAGAACCGTATAAGGATACGGTTACGGGTGAACTTGTTTTTTCATACTCCCGTTGTCTTTTTGACGACGACGGTGACTGTATAGGCGTAGTCGCTATTGATATACGGGCAGGCTATATCGGGGAAAAAGTCGCCAATACCGCTTTTACAAAAGACAATAGTTACGGGGTATTGGTAAGTAATGATTTAACAATAATCGGCCATATTAACCCGGATTTTGTCGGAGTAAAAATGGACGATCCGATGATTTCCTCCGCGCATTTGGTTATTGATTTATTAAGCACGGGAAAAGTTTCAGAAGTCGTATATAATAACTGGAAGAACGAAATGATAATCGCTTTTTTCCGCACTCTTTCCAATGGATGGCGTTTAGGCCTTTTGGAGCCAAAAAATGTATATTATCAAAACGTATATAATATGGCACTGACCCTTAGCGTATTGGGCATATCACTTGCGGCAGTGTTAATATTAATATTAATTCACGTTGACGCGGCAAAAAACAAATCTGATAAAAAATGCAGGCATAAGAGCGCGTTCCTTGCCAACATGAGCCACGAAATACGCACGCCGATGAACGCGATAATCGGCATGACCACGATAGGGAAGTCTGCTACTGACTCCGTTCGCAAAGATTATTGTCTTTCTAAAATAGAAGACGCGTCAAACCATCTGCTTGGCGTTATTAACGATATTTTGGATATGTCAAAAATCGAAGCTAATAAATTTGAACTCTCTGAAACTGAATTTGATCTTGAAAAAACGCTCAGGCGCATACTGAATGTCATAAATTTCCGTATAGACGAAAAACATCAAAAATTTACCGTGTATTTCGACAGTTCCATTCCCCGCGCGCTCATTGGAGATGACCAGCGGATAGCGCAGGTAATTACCAACCTGCTTGGGAACGCGATTAAATTCACGCCGGAAAATGGTTCCATTGCCCTTGACGTGCGCCTTGCTGGAAAAGAAAACGGCATTTGTACCCTGCAAGTTTCGGTAAGCGACAGCGGAATCGGCATAAGCCCCGAACAACAGGTAAAACTTTTCAATTCCTTTGAACAGGCCGAATCAAGCACAACGCGCAAATACGGAGGTACGGGGCTTGGTCTTGCCATTTCCAAAAGCATAGTGGAAATGATGGGCGGATCAATATGGATAGAATCAGAACCGGAAAAAGGTTCTACTTTTACCTTTACCATTCAGTTGAAACGCAGTGCGAATTTACATTTCAACGCGGATAAACAACAGGCGGAAAAATTAAAGGCCGCTGACATTGCGGATATATTTGCCGGACGGCGCATGCTGCTGGTTGAAGATGTGGAAATTAACCGCGAAATTGTCCAAACCTTGCTTGAGCCGACAAAGTTGGAGATAGATTGCGCTGAAAACGGCATAGAAGCAGTCCGCATGTTCGCAGAAACCCAGCATAAGTATGATATAATTTTCATGGATATACAGATGCCGGAAATGGACGGCTATGAAACGACACGGCGTATCCGCGCCATTGAGGCTGAACAACGCAAAGTCTGCGCAGGTTTTTCTAAAGACAGAAATAAAATACACCTATCGGAATTGTTAAGGGGAGTTCCGATAGTTGCCATGACTGCAAATGTTTTTAAAGAGGACATTGAAAAATGTCTTGACGCCGGAATGGACAGCCACATTGGCAAACCGTTGAATTTCGATGAAGTTATAAACAGGCTTAATTTATATTTAGGAGCAGTGAAAAAGAACTGTAAAAACATAGATACAAAGTATGCGGTGGCTTAAAGCTTAAAGAAAGTATCAGTATCTGCCGCCGCCGCCGCCATGACTCCTGCCGGAAGAACTCGTATGGGAACCTCCTCCGCGGGAATTATCATCACTACGGGCGCTTTTATTAACAATGCTATATAAGAAAGTTTCTGTTTTCACGTTAAACGCAAGGCTTCCGGGAACCACATAGGCGGCAGCCTGAGTTTGCGGAAGTGCGGTATTCATTTTCCTTTTCCATGATTGCACAACCATAAAGCCTATCAGCAGGGATGCAAGCCACGCGACTAATACTGAAACATAATTCCATCTGTGAAAGAAATTGTAGCTCCTGCCGCCCCTTGCGTTAAGCGCGAGAAATTCCTTTGAATCATTCAGAAATGCCTGAAATGCGTCATAATAGCTGCCTTTTCTAAGCAACTTCACAATGTCGTCTTTCAGTTTTTGTATCGCGGTGGAGGTATATATTTTTATGCCTGTGCCCGATGTGCTGAACCAGTAGTCACGGCTTCCGGTTACCAATAGAAAAAGACAGCCGTCCCGATCTTGCCCAAGACCGTAACCTTTATAATCAAAAAAATCATCCGCGTAAGCCATTGGGCTGGCCGCGCCAATATCATTTTCAGTTACAATTACAAGATCAAAATCATACATTGATGAGATGGAAGAAATTAATGATTTTAAATTATCTTTTTCCCACGAGCTTAAAATATTGGCGTTATCAACAACACGTTCTTGAGCAAAAACGGACGAGGCAAAAAAAACAATCATGGCCGTCAAGAAAAGCTTAATCAATTTTGTTTTCATAAAAAACTCCTACAGTAAAATCCGCAAAGCTTGAATGAGAAACGTTGAGACCGCGCCGATGATACCGGCATATAAAGCCAAGTATTTCCAATACTTGACGGGATCCGCCGGCAGTTTTCCGATAAGGCGTCCCGACTGTCCGTTCATTAGAAACATATAATTTTCATTTTTATACTTGGTATTGAGTACCCAAACAGGAAACAGGCTGTAACTCACTTTGCCCTCTTCTACGCTAATTGTGGAACTTTGAGTAGTAACCGACGAATACCCTATAACGGATCTGGCAAACTCCGCTTCCACAGACCCCTTGATTCTCTTGACCGCCCTTTCCTTGCTTTTCTCCGCGTCCACGTCGTATTTCTCCGTAAGATAGCCCGACAGATACGCGGTTTCAAAACCCGTCATAAGGGTATAGTCGAAAGGTTCTATGGCATCCATGTAGTCATCGTCCATCTTTTCAGAACCATCCACAGGAATTTTTTGAAACTGCAAACTGCCATCGCGCACAATGGAGTAATAATCAGTTTTTGTATAATTATAGCTGGCGTCACTCCATGTTTTTACTTTTGCGCCCTTGTAACAAACATGCCCCTTGGCGTTTGCGTCAAAAAGCCAGAAGGGAAGATAAACGCCCTGTATGCTGTTGACGCGGTTTTCATCTTTGAAGCTGTCGGGAAGAAGCCGCTTGTCTTTGTAGAAATTTTTTAAAGCTTCCACCGCGACCTTCTTGTCCAGTTTGAATGAGATAATATATTCCGGTTTTAATAATCCGGTGAGCCGCCTTAACACAATTTGCGTATTGCCGCAATTAGGACAAACCATTGACGCGGTATTTTTATCTCCCAAAAGCTCAGCCCCGCACGATGGGCAAGAACCGGTTGAAAGATCGTCAAGCTCTTTCTGTTCCCATTCCTGCGCGGTTTCTTTCCCGTCCCATTTTACATTGTCCTTTTCAGGAACCTGTAATTGCTTCTGATACTCTTCAATCGCGGCGATTGTAAATTCCGCGTCACAGTACGGGCACTTCATGCTTTGCGACGAACTGTCAAACTTAACCGTTCCGCCGCAATTAGGGCATTTATATTCTTTTATTTCCATGATTCCGCCTTATGGCCTGGGCTTTCCGCATCCTGCGCAAAATTTACCGGTGTTACCTTTTTGTCCGCATGAGCAATCCCATTCGGCGGCAGGAGCGGGCTTTCCGCACTCCGCACAAAACTTGCCCGTGTTCCCTGCGTGGCCGCAGGAGCAAGTCCATGTTGAAGCAGGAGCGGGCATTGGCTTTCCGCAATCTGCGCAGAATTTACCGGTGTTTCCGGCGTGGCCGCAGGAGCATGTCCAACCCGCCGCCGCAGAAGCCGCCGGTTGTTGCGCTTGTTGCTGCGGAGGGTTTTGCTGCCCCATCGCAAAAAGATTTTGCGCGTTCATGCCGCCTGCAGCGCCTGCCATTCCCATCCCCATGAAGCCCGCCATAGCTCCGCCTGTATTTCCCGCAGCGGTACGCATTGCGTCGCTCTGGGCGTTTACCAGCGAAGCTGCGGCCATTGTCGGATCGCGCATAACTGCCGATGTTTGAAGTTGTTTGATCCGCGTTTCATCTTCCGGCGAAGCGGTGCATGTAATTCCAAAATTAACAATTTCTATGCCCCTGCCTTCCCTCCACTTCGCACTGAGCGCTTCGTTAAGGAGTTCCGCTAATTTTTCAGTTTGAAATGAAATCTCGTGGTACTCCAGCCCCTTGCCAAGTTTGCCCAAGGACGGACCCAAAACGGTAATAATTTCGCTCTTTAGCTGGCTGTCGATTTTGTCCCTTGTATACGGTTCTTCAACATTGCCGCAGACATTCGCGTAGAACAGAACCGGGTTTATCATGCGGAAGGAATATTCCCCGTTAGCGCGAAGGCTTATTGTCAGGCGCAAATTGATGTTTGGATCGACAATCAGATAGGGAATTGGATTGGGAGTGCCGTATTTATTCCCCATTATTTCCTTTGTGTTAAAGAAGTATATCCGCTGATCCTTTCCCGGAATGCCGCCGTATTTGAAACGCTCCTCTATACTTTTAAGCGCTCCCTTGATTCCCTGACCGAGACCTCCGTAAAAAATACTGGGTTCACTGGACTGGTCATAAGTATAGTGCCCTTCTTCCGCGCAAACTTCAACGATTTTTCCGTTATCAACAATAATCGCCGCCTGTCCCTTATTTACCACAATGCCCGAACCATTGGAGATGATGTTGTCTTCCCCTTTGGTATTACTGCTTCTTTTGCCTGTCTTCTTCTGCCCCTTAGCCGCTAATACATCCGCCTCTAAACTTTCACAGACAAAAAACTCAAGCCACTGATCCGCCAGCGTGCCGCCAACTGCCCCTGCTAATGCTTTAATTAATCCCATATAAACTCCTCATTTATTTTATGTTCTCTCTTAATTGGAAAATACTCTTATATATGTATATATCGCAAAAAAGGGAAAAAAACAAGCATGGGCGGTTACAGTGAAAAGTGAGATTATACTACTAAAAACTCTTCCTTGTCGCCATGGACTCCGACTACTTCCTGATCTACGGGGTTCACCATCAGATCCATTCCTTCAAGAGCGATTGCCCCAAGCAGGATTTTTTCGGAACCGGGGATAATTATTGCCGGTACTACGGTATTGCGGTTTTTCCACTGTACTTTCATTTTGCGCCTCCATGCTTTTGTTATTGTATCTGTAAATAAGAGTTATGTACAGAGAGGACTTTACGAAGAGGCGGTGGATACAGTGCGTGTACCGTTAAAAAAATTACTCTAAAATATTTCACACGCTCAATAAACGCATGGTGTAGCCGTATGGATCAATAATGAATAATTAGCAATAGTCACCACCGCTGGCGTGTATATGTCGCATAACGACACTGCCGGGATGCGGTAACAGTTACCTGTGCGCCTCCTATTGCATACACTTCTTCCTACTGTTTCGACCATGTTAAACTTGTCGTGCTTGGCCTTGTATACGTCCCGGGACCTCCGTCAAGGTACTTGGCGCACAAGTCGCCGATGTAGGCTAAAGATGTTGTTTCACCAAACGCATAAATATCCAATTCGCTCGAAGCAATCGTCCCTTCAAATATTACGCAGGTAAGGCTGTGGCAAGCTCCAAAAACCCAATCCTCAATGCTGTTAACGCTGTCCGGTATAATTATGCTGGTAAGGCTGGTACAACCGGCAAAAGCTAAGCTCTTAATGCTGTTAACGCTGTTTCCTATGGTTACGTTGGTAAGGTTTTTACAATCGTAAAAAGCCGAAAGCCCAATGCTGTTAACACTGTCCGGTATGGCTATTTCGATAAGACTGGTACAATTACGAAAAGCGCCATACCCAATGCTGTTAACGCTGTTCGGTATATTTACACTGGTAAGGTTGGTGCAATCGAAAAAAACAAAATCCTCAATGCTGTTAACGCCGTTGGGTATGGTTACGCTGATAAGGCTGGTGCAACCATGAAAAGCGCCCTTCTCTATGCTGTTAACGCTGTTGGGTATAATTATGCTGGTAAGGTTGGCGGAGTAAACAAAAGCATTATCCCCAATGTTGGTAACGCTGTTGGGGATGACAAAAGAAACGCCTGCTTTTCCCGCCGGGTATTGGATAATGACGGTTTTATTTTTGTTATACAATACGCCTTGGTCCGAAGTGTAATTTTTATTACCGGAATCAACAGTTATTGCGGTAAGACTGAAGCAAAAATCAAAAACGCTATTCCCAATGCTAGTAACGCTGGCGGGTATATTTAGATTGGTAAGATTGATACAATTGTCAAAAGCCCAATTTCCAATGCTGGTAACGCTGTTTGGGATGATAATGCCGGTAAGGTTTTTGCAACCTTCAAAAGCCCCTTCCCCAATGCTGGTTATGGTACTTCCTGAGAGATCAAGAAAGACGTATTTGCCGCTGTTGCCATACAGCGCATTTCCGATGCTTCCTGAATCCCACCATGCGCCGCCGAGATCATCCACGTTAAGCGCAATGTGATAGGGGTTGTCGGCAGTATTGTCGGGTTGGTCACCCAGCCATGCCTTTATATCCGCAGTGGTGGTAAAGGTTGCGTCGTTTACCGTAACCACGCACTCCGCCGTAAAGCCGCCGTCCGCCGTGGTTACGGTAATGGTTGCAGTTCCAACGGCAACTGCGGTAACAGTACCGTTGCTTACTGTCGCCACATTAGCATTGCTTGAACTCCATGTTACATTTATATTGGTTGCTTTATCAGGCGTTATGATAGGGGTAAGAATAGCCGTATTTCCTGCGGTCAGAGTAAGCGTAGTTGGGGAAAGCGTTATGCCTGTAACGGAGACGGTTTCGCCGCCGCCTGTACTACCTTCAACCATGTTAATCAAAAAATCTTGAGTATAGTCTTTTCCTTCCGCTTTGCCGTCCGTTACTGTCGCTCTTATTGTAACTTTCCCAACCGCCGCAGTATTTAAAATATTTCCGCTTATGCTCGCTCCTGTGGTTCCTGCGTCTTTGACAGACCAAATAATATTTGTATTACTCGCAAAAGCGGGTCTGACTGTTCCTGTAAGGGCAAGAGGCGTTCCTGCCGTGCCGGTTTCAGGCACGCCTTCAATAGACACTATCCGAATATAAAAAGGATCGGAACCGCAACCTGTCATCGCTAAAAATAATGCGGCAAAAGTAACCGCCATTGCGCTTTTGAATGTGTATTTTTTAAGCCTCTTTTTTTTCATACAAAACTCTTTGATTTGATATATAAAAAACCGCCGTAAAAACATACGGACAGCGTTTTTTTGAGGTTTTAATGTGTTGGTTTTGCCCTTTAGACGGCTTATATAACGGGGGGAATTATGTACGCCGTTTAAGGCGTATTGAGCAAAATTTATGTGTTGTCGCTCTTGTCTCATGTTTAAATAATACCATAGTTTAATAATTATTCTAAGCCTCTTTTTACTCTGTTATATTAGAAATTTCCCCTCTGATACCGTGTTAGAAAACATAGCCCATGCCTTAAAAATTGACCCTAGAAAATATTTGCTATATAACCCACGTCTTATTTCTCTCTAATTCTCCTTTTCTTCCTCCACTGCGCGAACATTTGAACGCCTGGCCGTAACGCGATAAAAACAACAACCAACCCCATAATAATCGACGCAATCTCTCTTGGAATCTGCCGCAGTTGCATCAAAGGCTGAGCGGATTTTAACATTCCAAAAAGCAGACCCATAATCGCTATTCCCAACGCGGAACAATTGCCCGCAAGAGCGACCGCGATGCCGTCAAAACCGTAATTGTCAAACGCCGTCAATACGCGCCCGTAATTGAACAATCCCAACGAAACAACCGCGCCGGCAAGACCCGCGAAAGCGCCGGAAATAGCCATTGCTACGGTAATATTTGTTTTTACGCGCATACCGGCATACAGAGCCGCGTCCCTGTTAAAACCTGCGGCTTTTAAGGAAAAGCCAAACGCGCTTTTTTCCATGATGAGCCAATAAATAACGACAGCAGTAATCGTAAACCAAAGACCGTTATTCAGACTTGATCTGTTTGTAATTGCCGACAATACCGGACTTGAAAGAGCCGCCGTTACGGGAAAATTCACAGTTTTAAAAGTATTACTGCCGGGAATGTTTAACGTAACAAGACGGTGTATAAAAAAAGCGATATAGTTCATCATGATTGTAGCGACCACTTCCGACACCTTATACCTGGCTTTTAATAAACCGGCGATGCCGCCCCACAAAGCTCCAAAAATAATTGCGCCTAACACAGCGATTGAAAAATGAATGGGAACTCGCTCGCCTGTTGCGCGGACAAAACCTACGGCGATTAACTGAGCCGCCGTTAATCCCGCTATGTACTGACCTTCAGCCCCTATGTTGAATAACCCGGCGCGGACGGAAAATCCCATGCTTAAACCGCATAAAATAAGCGGCATGGAAATTACTATCCATTCCCCTATATAGCGGACATTCCACGCGCCGCGTGTTAAATCAAACCCGCTGACAACCTGTAGCATAGCCTGATACATAACAAGCGGATTTTTCCCTATTAAAATGACAAGTAACGTGGCGACAAGAAAACCAAGAAGCACGACTAAAGCGGAGATTACGGCATTCGAGCCTGTAAAAATTTCAAGAACTTTATCTTCTATTCTGTTAAGTTTAGTCGTCAATTGCCCTTAAATTTTTCGGGAAACCCGGCAGAAGCATTGAGTCCGCAAGAGTCGCCGCGACTTTAATATTTCCATTTGCGACTTGCGCTTTAATAAGTTCCAATCTGTCAATAATATTTTTGCCAAGAGCGGAATTCGCGGCGGAATAGCCGACCCCATCGGCTTTTAAATCAAAAACTATTACGCTGGGTTTAAAAGTTTTATTTTTAACCGCGTTTAAAGCGAAAATAACGCTATTCTCCACGCGCTTAACCATTGATGTAAGAACGGCGGAATCCTTCGCGTTATAAAGCCCGTCTTCAAATTGATCGGAATCCACTCCTATCGCCCAGACATTTTTGCCCGCAATGCGATATTCCTTCGCTTGAGCGATAGTCCCGTTACCGCTGTTTCCCGCAGCGGAAAAAATCGCATAAACATCTGAATCGTACCAAATCATCGACTGTGTTTTTGCGAGGGCAGGTTCATCCCAACTGTTTACATAATAATCTACAATTTCCGCGTCGGGAATAATAGAAAGAATGCCTTGCACATAACCCACCTCAAACTTGGTAATAACCGATGAAGGCATACCTCCAATAAAACCAAAACGCGGGGAAGCTATGCCGTCTTCGAGCGCCTTTAACGCGGCTGCGACGCCGACAAGATAAGAGCCTTCATGCTCCGCGTAAACCGCTTGCATTACATTGCCAGCCTCGACCCAATCGACATCGACAATAAGATATTTTTGAGTAGGGTTATCATTGGAAACAACAGTCAACGATTCGTCCCATGTATATCCGTTTACTATAATAAGATCGTACCCCTGGTCTGTAACCATCCTAAGATTGGGGACATACATACTTTGATCCTGAGTTACAACCCAATCATAAGCCTTTCCCTTTTGTTTAGGATTTGCCGCCGTATCGCCATAAAATTCAAGAATGCCTCTCCAAGCGGCGGCGTTAAAAGACTTATCATCAACACCGGAAGAATCCGTAAGAAGGCGGACAGTAACGCCCACATTGGAAGCAGAACTGGAAGCCCCGGATTTTTTTTGACATGATATTGACACTATCAAAATCAAAACCAAGCACGCGTAAAAAAACTTTTTCACAAAATACTCCTTTATAAAAAAATGGGCACACCCGGATTCGAACCAGGGACATCTTGCGTGTAAAGCAAGCACTCTAACCAGCTGAGTTATGCGCCCCAATAAAACCTAATAAATAGCCTAAAATAAGCGGCTGACCGCAGGCAGCCGCTGCATATCCTTATTTTTTTTGAAGCTCCGCTTCAAAAAAAATAATACCTTAAAAGCAGCGGCTGATGGGAGTCGAACCCACGTCTCCAGCTTGGAAGGCTGGGGTAATAGCCGTTATACGACAGCCGCCAGATACGGACTTTTTAAAACATTTAAAAACCAATGTTTTTAGTCATTTTTCAATAAATCCGTATATCAAAAACCTTAAATTGATACTTACAAAAACGGCAAAAAAAGTCAATAGGGGGATTTATCGGTTTTTATTACAAAAGCAAGCGCCTTTGCCGCCGCTTCCCAGCACCACGCGGGGATAAAATCGCCCGGTTTCGCGCTTGTGTCAAGCAAGGCGGCAAGGGCGGCATCTTCCACAACCGCTACCCCCGCCTCCTGCGCAATCTCAATTATCCGCTGAGCTTCCCTTCCCCTGCCCGAAGCCAAAAGCATAGGAGCGGGATCGCCTGATGAATAGCCGATAGCGGACGCAATCTTCTTCTTTTTCATTAAACAGCCTCATCTATTGAAGAAAAATTTTCCGCAAAGGAAGCCTCATAAGGAAAAGGTTCCGTTCTATTTATTATATTGATATGTTCAACGGGCATATTAAAAAGATTCGATAACTCACTTTTAAACTTGGAATGACTTTTTTGCGAAAGCTCACCTTGAAGATATACTGACACGCGCAGAGGCTTTTCATTTACAGACTCCATCACAAAGAGCCATCTTCGCTCAGATGTTGCCTCTCCGCTTAAATGCTCTTGCTTACCGTCATGTTCTAAGGCAGATTCAATATTTACGCTTTCTAAAATATCCAATGTCATGCAAACAGCGCGATTTAACGAATTATCATCATCAAGCAATAACCTCATTGAAACATTGAATTTTTTATCGTCTTCGATAAAATCAAAGGGAAGCACAACCCAACGCTGTCCGTTTTTACAAGGCAACTTGTTAAGAATTTCAAGAAGCGGATTTTGTTCCGCGTATTCCAAAGACATTTTTTTAAGACTGTCCGCAGTAAAAAGTTGAGTAGAAGAACTATCTTCGTATTGGGACTTCTTAACAGCTTCACTTTTTAAAGAATTTTTTTCCGCATTTTCATCTTGTTCCCTATTGCGCCGCCTGCGTCTAAAGCCGCTTTGCTGACCATCACTGTCCTGCCGCCGCGATTCGGGATCAACAGCTTCAGTGTAAGATTCAAGTCCTTCTGGTGAAAGTTCTGTTCCCTTACTTTCCGCCGCGGCGGCTGAAAGCGAAGCCGCCTGACGTGTCTTTTCCGCTGTAAAAGAGGCATTAGCATCTCCTGCGACTAAAGCGTTTGCAGGGAGCATTTTTGCGGCGGCGGCATTTGCGGCAGCAGAAGACTGATTCGCAGTTTGTGAAGCGACTTTAGTCGCAGCGGCTTTAATCACAGCAGGTTCAGACAAAGCGGCTTTAGCCGCAGACGGCATGAGAGCGTAACGCCGTAAATTAGCCAGCAGTTGGGGTTTTAAAGGGAGTGAAAAAAAACGCGCAAAAGAAATAATAGCAGATGAAAGCTTATCCTGCGGTAACCCCAAAGCAACGGAAAGAGCCGCAGCTGAACGCGGCGTGTTAGACGCAACAGTACCGAAAGATTTAGCGGATAGCACTGACTGCGGCTTTGGTGATTCATGTTGTGTTTTCCCCGTCTCTGTTTTTTTCGCGGACAATTCAGAATTATGATTATGTTGGTTTACTCTATCAATCATTATCAACACGCTCTAAATAAATTTTTTTTGTAGTTCACTAATCTCGTATCTACTAATTACTAATTGTACATCGCTAATCTAGTGTTTTATCATCGCTCATTGCTAATTGCTCATCTCTCATAGCTCATTGTTCATCGCTCATCTCGCATTGGCTAATTGCTCACTGCTCACTGCTAATTGCTCACTGCTAATTGCTCATTGCTAATTGCTCATTGCTAATTGCTAATTGCTCTTCGCTCTCTCCACAATCATCTCCGTAATTTTCTCCGGCGTAATATTATCGGTATCTACAATTAAATCTGCGAAACTAAAATCATCGGTATCAATGCCGTAAATGCGCAAATACCTGCCGTGATCCTGTTTGTCGCGGCTGGCTGTAAACGCGGCTATTTCTTCAAGAGTGCCGCCTTCCCTGTTTACAATCCTCGCGGCTCTGGTTTGCGGACTCGCGTTAAGGTAGACTTTTAAATCAGCATCTTTCAACATCCAAATCGCAAGACGCGAACCTAATACGCAACCGCCGGCTTCACGGGCAAGCTGTACTTGGCGAGCGTCTAATTCTTTGTCCAGCGAATCGTCTTTTGACGCAAGCTCAAGCATGTCTTTTAACTCTACATTTCGCTCTTTCGCCAAAGTACGGAAAGTAAAATTGATAAAATGTAAATTTAATTTTTCCGCTACCATTTTGCTGACTGTCGTATTACCGCAACCGCTCCTTCCTGAAATAGCGATTTTAATGTCTTTTTTCATCTCTCCCCCGTAAAGCGTTACTCGATATTCCTTAACTGCTCTCTGATGTTTTCCAGCGTTTCTTTCATCCTTACAACTTCATTAGTTACTTCTATTATAGCGCTTTTTGAGCCGATTGTGTTAATCTCGCGGTTAATTTCCTGACATAGAAAATCAAGTTTTTTTCCCGGGCGCGGATTTTTTTCCGTCTCCGCTCTGAACTCGGCAAGATGTGAAGTAAGGCGGGAAATTTCTTCGGAAATTGTATACTTTAAAAGCTGTGACGCTGTTTCGGCAAGCACCCTGTTTTCATCAATTTGATTTCCAATTAATTCCGCAAACCGCGTTCTTATATTCTCTTTTAAAGTTTGCTCTATCACAGGAACAAACGAAGAAACTTTTTTTAACGACGATTCTATCGCTCCAAGATGGGAAAGAATATCATCCTGAGTGTGCTTGCCCTCCCTTTCCCGCTCTTCGCAAAAACCTTTAACAGCGTCATTTAACATGGGTTCAATCTCCCGCCAATAACGCTCGTCATCACGGTTTTTTTCTAATTCCAAAACGCTCTCCATTCCCAAGATTGTTGACAGCGACGGTTTTTCCTTTATGCCGAGTTCTTTTGCCATTTCATTAATCGCGTTGTAGTACGCCCTTGCCGCGTTTTTATTTACGCTAATACTGACAGGCGCGTTATGTTCCCTAACACGAACAAAAATATCCGCCTTCCCCCTGCCGCAGTTAGCTGAAATCTTTTCGCGGATTTTTGCCTCAAGCGTTGAAAGCCACGGCGGGAGATTCACGGATATTTCCAGATAGCGGCTGTTACAGCCTTTAATTTCTATCGAGACCGAGAAATCCTGCCCTGATTTTTCACGGTACGCGTAACCTGTCATACTAACCATGTTTTTCTCCGTTTTTTGAGCTAAAATATTTGAAAAGTTTAACTCCAAGCGGCCAGTTGTTTCCAGCTCCAAGAGTGATAAAAATGTCGCCGCTTTTTAAAGTTTCACATAACGGCTGGAAAGCGTCATCTATTTCTTCCATATAGAAGGTTTGCCCTTTACCGGCAGAAGAGCGTATTTCGGATGTTTTTTCATAGAGCGTGCGCCCGTTTACGCCGCCCTTGTAATTTTCTCTTGCGGAAGCGTAAATTTTATGCAGGTAAAGAATATCGGCGTCATTAAAACAATTTGAAAATTCATCGAGTAAAGCGGAGGTGCGGGTGTATGTATGAGACATAAAACTCACAATCAGCCGCCGTTTAGGATAAAAACTTTTAATTCCGGCAAGCGTTGTTTTTATCGCGGTGGGATGGTGTCCGTAATCATCCATAAAAATTATTCCGCCGCTTTCGCCAATTATCTCGCTTCGGCGTTTAGTGCTTTTAAAATTGATAAGAGCGTTTTTTATGGACTCAAGTTGTTCTTGATTTAAACCAGTTCCAATTGCCGCGCCGTCATTTTTTGCCAGCGAAGAAGCAAGCGCTAAACCTGCGGCAACATTCAAAGCCTGGTGTCTTCCCGGAATGCGAATGTTAAATTCACCGGGAAATCCCGCAATAGAAAAAACAGCTTTCTCGTTTTCAACTTTATACGAATTTATTTTAAAATCGCCCTCTGCGGCAAATCCGTACTGAATAAGTTGTATGCCGCGATTATCATTTTTTATAATACCCGCAACTTCGCTTGCTCCGCGATCATCGGCGCAGTAAATCAGCTGCCCGCCTTCGGGAAGCAGGCGGCAGTACTCGACAAAAGCGTCGCGGATTGATTCGTAAGTGGGGAAAAAATCCTGATGGTCGCTTTCAACAGCCGTTAAAATTATTCGCTTAGGATGAAACGACAAGAAATGCTTGCGGTACTCGCAAGTTTCCGCGATAAAATATTTGTCTCCAAGACTGATTGTTGACCTGCCGCCAAAATCAATTACCGCGCTTCCGACAAGCACTTGCGCGGGGAGACGGGCGGCTTTCATCATTATGCCGCAAATCGCCGTAGTCGTGGTTTTTCCATGCACGCCGCATACGCCGGTAGAATCGAATCTTGCAGACCACGCGCCAAGGGCATCGGTATATTTAATCATTGGAATTTCAAGTTCCTGCGCCCTTTTAAGTTCCGGGTTTGTATCCGCGCCGTACGCGGCAGAGTGTATCACCATGTCAATATTTTTGCCGATATGCGCCGCGTCAAATTCTTCGTAGTATGGGATTTTAAGGGCTTGCAAAATTTCGTCAGTATAAAATTTCTCGCTAATATCACTGCCGGAAACTTTTATGCCTGAATTATGCACAAGCTCGGCAAGGGCGCATACGCCTGTCCCTTTTATTCCGACAAAATAAACGTAGGAGTTAGGTTTAAATAATTCTTCCGTTCCCATAATTTATTTTACAACAAAATAGACTTGTTCGGGAAGATTTTGCGACTTAAATAAAACCAGAATTTTTGGAGATGTTTACTTCCTTATCCCGTCTTTTTTCCATGCAGTCATGAAAAAGCCGACGATAACGGGAAGCGCGCCTATTTGCTTGAACAAATTGCGTTCTCCAAGTAAGGCTCCAAGGGCGGCAAGGCCTTTGTAAACTTTTTGCGAATAAGGCTGCCACCAGGGTTCGCGCCTTGCGCCGGGCAGTATGTCGTCTATAACCACCTTTACCTTGAGCATTTCGCGGAATCCGTTTTCACCGTGCGTTCTTCCAAGCCCGGAATCGCAAAAGCCTCCCCACGGAGTTTCAGCAAGGCCGTGAGACATCAGGTGATCATTTATCATTATTGAACCGGCGTTGATGTTAGCTGCAATTTTTTTCGCCTGCCTGTGGTTTTTAGACCAAACCGAAGCCGTCAGCGCGTAGGAAGAGTCGTTGGCAATGCTTATAGCCTCGCCGTCATTATCAAAAGGAATTATTCCGATGACGGGACCAAAGACTTCATCGTCAATAATGGGCATTCCTTTTTTTACTCCTGTTAAAATTATTACAGGGGCAAATAGGCTTTCATCATCAAGAGTACCGGCGACGCTTCCGTCATGAAGTTTAAACGCATGGCTTTGAGCGGCAATTGTTGCTCCCTGCGAAAGACATTCTTCTATCTGATGACGGATTTTTTCTTTTCGTTTATGAGAGATAAGCGGGCCATGATCGCAGGAAACATCACTCCCCGACCAAAGGGCGTTCACTTTTGTTTTTAACTTTTCCAAAAATTTGTCGTGAATATCGCGGTGGACTAAAACCCGCTGGACTCCGCCGCAGGATTGCCCGGCGTTTGAAAAAGCTGACCAGATAATTCCCGCCACGGCGCGGTCAATATCCGCGTCTTTGCAAACTATCGCGGCATCCGCGCCGCCAAGTTCAAGGGTGAGGGGTAAAAGTTTATGGGCGGCAAGAGCCATCAATTCCTTGCCTACGGCGGTAGAGCCTGTAAAAAACAGTTTGTCTATTCCCCCGTTTATAAAAGCGTGCCCCGCTTCGCTCCCGGCCATCTCAACATTGACAAAAAGCCCGTCGGGAAGATTTGCCGCCTTTAGTATTTCCGCAATAACGCGACCCGCGCCGGGAGTGAGGGACGCAGTTTTTAGAATTACCGCGTTACCCGCAAGAAGCGCCATGATAACTTCCGAGAAGGGAATTGAAAAGGGATAGTTCCACGGAGAGATGATTCCCACCACTCCCCATGGTTTGTAAATTATGCGGCTCTGTTTAAAACACATTAGGATATTGCCGCCGCGAATTTTTTGCGGTTTACACAAACGCCGCCCCTGACGGATATAGTAGGGAACCGCCATGAGCGCGGGAATAACCTCCGCTGCAAGAGCGTCAATTTTAAGCTTGCCGTTTTCCTTGTGGATTATTTCCGTAACTTCATCGCGTTTGTCGGCAAGGCTGTGCCCCGCTTTTTTTATGCGCCGCGCCCTTTCGTTATATGAAAGTTCCGCCCATAAACTTTGCGCTTTACGCGCTTTATTTACCAGTTCGTGAAGTTCGTTATGCGTCATGCTCTACCCCTGAAATCATCCATTGCGTGGCTGATGCCGAAAAAGTCGGCGATCAAATCCATTAATGCCGGCGGCACGAGCCGCAGTAAATATACAGAAAACACAAAACGGGGCATGATGAGCCGTGTTTTGTTTTTCAATACCGCTTTAACAATTTTTTTTACGGCATATTCTTTTTTAAGAATAGGAAGAACGAGCGGGAAGCGGGTTTTTACCCCTTCAAACATTCCGGTATTTATAAAGAAGGGACAAATTACGGTCGTTCTTATTTTGCTTTTCATGCGCCTCAGTTCCATACGCAGAGCTTCGTCAAAACCAAAAGCGGCAAATTTTCCGGCGCAGTAATCCGACAATCCCTTTACGCCGATCATTCCTGCCGCTGAAGAAATTGTAACAATATGGCCGCTGTTCCTTTCAATCATGGAAGGCAGGAACGCTTTACTTGTCCAGAAAAGGGCAAGCGCGTTAATATTTATTGTTTTAATTATACTTTCATCGGGAATGCCAAGGAAAGCGGGACCGACAACCTTCTCTCCTTTTTTTGACACAACTCCCGCGTTGTTAATAAGAATATCCAACTGACCAAAATCCGCAGTAAGTTTTTGCGCCTGACTGTAAACGGCGTTCCTGTCGGACACGTCGCAGATCATTCCGCGAATAAAAAGGTTTTTTTCACGGGCTGTATTTTCCATCGCTTTTATTGCGTTGTCGTTAATGTCCCAAATAATGACCTTAGCCTTTTTTTCAGCAAAGGCAAACGCCATAAGCTGCCCGATACCGGATGCTCCTCCGGTGATTAATATCAATTTATCCTGTATGTTTTTCATGCCTGACACTTTAGCAAAATTTGTCAATAAAGTCAATAGGTTAATTGAGAGGGTTCACACAAAACTTGTTCGTGTGGTTCGTGGTAGATCTCTTCCTTTTATTTTAGTATTCCACAACCAACCCCACTTCGCTTTTATTTGATTGAGACGCTGAGGGAGCTTTAATATCCGCGCCGACTGGCGGCAGCACTTGGACTGAGTTTTCGGCGTTCACCTTCGGATCAGAAACAGTACCGTCTGCGTTTGAGGAGCTTGAATTGCCGCCCGTAACAAGGACTCCCACTCCGCTAACGCCGGCAAACAAAACCTTGCCTTCTATGCCGTACAGGTTATAGGCGTCCATCTCGAAAGTTGTCCCTCTGACGGAAGCGGTGGCGCTGGGGCTTTGCACGTTAAGGTTTGTTTTTGTGCCGGCGGGAGGTTTTACCTCAACTCTCACTTTTCCCGACTGCAAA
>NZ_BDHF01000041.1:0-13012 GCF_054786115.1 Treponema sp. R80B11-R83G3
CAACAGTATCCTTATCCCCCCTTTGTGATCTTTGTTCCTTCGTGCTCTTGGTGAGATCTCTTTCGAAAAATATTATTACTTTGCCTTAGACACAAAATCCACCATAAACCTAAGAATGCAAATAATAATAAAAATTCCCACTTGTGCAAAAGTATTTTACCGCATAAAATAGGCTTAGAGGGGAAAATACATGGACAAAAAAGCGGCTATAACCATTATTTCATTATTTTCCGGTTGTGGCGGCATGGATTTGGGTTTTCTTGGCGGATTTGAGTTTTTAGGAAAAAAATATAAAAAAAACAAGTTTGAAATTATTTGGGCGAATGAAATTAATACCGCAGCCTGTAATACTTATCGAAAAAATATTGGAAACCATATCATTGAAGGCGATATTCAGCAAAAAATTAATACGCTGCCACAGTATGCGGGTGTGGTTATTGGCGGTTTTCCCTGTCAGGATATATCAATAAACGGCAAAATGCAGGGGGTTAAAGGAAAGCGAAGCTGTTTATATACGTCAATAATAGAAACAGTTAAAAAAATACAACCAAAAATGTTTATTGCAGAAAATGTCAAAGGACTTTTACTAAAATCAAACGCCGACTCATTAAAAAAAATATTAAGTGATTTTAATTCGCTTGGATATAACATTACATATAAGTTATATGATGCCGCAGGTTTTGGCGTTCCGCAAACGCGCGAGCGTGTTTTTATTGTAGGCACAAGAAAAGATATTTCAAATTTTGCACATCCTATGCCTGTATGTGAAAAGCCCATTACCGTCAAAGAGGCTATAGGAGACCTTGAAGAACTTAATGAAAACGACACATTCAGCCATATATGGAGCAAAGCAAATAAAAGTACGGAACAGGGAAACCGAAAATTAATTGCAAATAGACCCGGTTATACCATACGCGCTGAATGTCACGGAAATATTCAATTTCATTATACTTTGCCGCGCCGCATATCAATGCGTGAAGCCGCCCGAATTCAATCTTTCCCGGATTCATTTCTTTTTCAGGCAAAATTACGCGAGACAGAGAGGCAGATCGGTAATGCCGTTCCGCCAGTATTGGCATGGCATATCGCAAATGCAACCCAAGAAACAATTATGGGATAAGTATGGACAAAAAAATTAGTATGTTATAAAGAACAGTCATTCATTGGAACATAAAACTGATTTCTTAAAGAAGTAAATAATAGATGTCTAGTGTTCTGTAAAATACATATTACAAAATACCTATTTGGCAAATATATGAAAAAATGAAGAAAAGGGATTGTAAATCATTCATTTTTATCATAATTACCTGCACTTATGCTTTTAAATAATAAAATCAAGAATGCGACATTTTGTTGTCTGTTTTTTACGGAACACTAGAAGCCCAAATTAGACTTTATTTCTATTATTAAGAGCAATCGCTTTTTCGTAATGGTCTGTTTTTTTCTCAAAGGGCGGAATCGCAAAAGAGAATAAAGTCTTACCTCCTCCGTTACTAATTGAAAAATCGCCAAGTAAAATAATATCCATACCTATAATCAGATCAAAGCCTTGATTTAAGTTACAAATCATTACATTTACTTCATCAACCATAACCCTATTAGGAAGACCGATAGATACCTTTGCTACATCAACAATACTTGTATTGTTAACGCCGGTAACTTTTACACGATTGATAGGAATAAGGTTCATCTTTTGAGCTAAATTTGGAGTAATAGCAGACCCGGTTGCTCCAGTATCCCACAGTGCTGTAATTTTTATCCCTTTTTTGGCAGAATCTGTGGAAATATTAAATATATGGGCTTCAGTCAATAAACGAAAGCAGAGAGACTGGTTGTCTTGTTTGAAAGCAAAATGTTTAACTTTAGACATTGGCAAAAGGTGAAAGCTGGAAAACTTCCTCCTCCTCAGTTATATGGTGAATCATAAAAGAACCAAGGGGAATACTTTTTATTGTTTCTCGATAAGCTATTTTTTCATCATCGTATGCAGAAATGACTTTTTCTCCGGAGATGACAATATATTTTCCGCAGTACTTTTCTACCAGTTCGTCTCGATTATTCTCGTAAAATTCCCATTCAGTATTTAGCATTTTGCCCCCTAATATCCATATTATAACAAAACAATAAAATTGACAATATGAAAGTTCTGTTTTTATTGAACAACAACCCCCTCATCGCTCTTCGTGTTCTTTGTCCCTTCGTGCTCTTAGTGAGAAATCTTTCCAAAAAAATCTTTACCGCGCCTTAGACACAAACCCATTCCCTTTAATAAAAAACCGTAATTCCAATTCTTTTCCCACCGACAAACCAATGCGCGTAGCGCTCGCTATTTCATAATTTTTCTTGTTATCAAAAACATATAACGGCCCGTCAATCAAAGACAAATTATTGTGCTTTTTTGTAATGCCAAACGCCTGCGTAAGCTTTCCCGGCCCATTGCACAAATTCTCCACCTTTTTTGTTTTACGTCTTTTTTGCATAACAGAAATTCCCTCGACAGGTTCAAGCGCGCGAAGAAGCACGGCCTCGCCTTCGCCTGTTTTGCCGCTTACGATATTAAGACAGTGGTACATTCCGTAAATTAAATAGACATAGGTATTTCCGGCAGGACCAAACATGGGCGCATTGCGGACGGTTTTGCCTTTGCTCGCGTGACAGCCGGGATCGTCTTTGTAAAGGTACGCCTCGGTCTCGACAATCATACCTTTTAAATCGCCCAAAACAAGATATTTGCCAAGAAGCGCTTTCGCGAGCTCGACGGTAGGCTGGTTAAAAAATTTTTTTCCAAGCGGCATGAAAGACATTGTACAATATGATAAAATAAATCCATAGAGGGGAAAATGGCGGTAAATCTGCGTGAAAGGCTCAAAAGAATACAAGAAATTAGAAAATTTGAATCCCAACTTGACTCTCCGCCTGATGACCTGCCATGTAATTCTCCAAATGAAGACTGTTCAAAACTGATAAATCTTGGTTGGAAACAGTGCGGTTTTAAAACGCTAAAAAGAGAAATTAACGCGCCTTCGCCATTTAAAAAATCCGTCCTTCCGCCCGCTTTGGCTGTTCTTGTCCCCGATTTGGCGGGCAGGGTATTGCCAAAAATAGAGGACTTTCTATTTTTCGATTTGGAAACATCGGGGCTTTATGGCGGCTCGGCGGGGACAATCGCGTTTCTTGCCGCTTTTGGAAAAGTACTTTCAAATGGAAAAATGCGCATAACGCAATATCTGCTCTTGGACTATCCGGGTGAGAATGATTTCTTGCAAAATGTAATTACGGAATTGAATAAGGAAAAAGCGGTAATCGTAACATACAACGGAAAATGTTTTGACTCGCAGATAATAAAAGCAAGGTGTCTTATAAACAGAATAAAACCGCCTGAATATCCGCATGTTGATCTGCTTCATCCGGCAAGGCGGCTTTGGAAAAATATTATTCAGGACTGCTCGCAAAAGTCGGTTGAAATCAATATTCTTGGCCTTGACCGTACAAATGATATTCACGGCTCACTTGCGCCTGAAATCTGGTTTGAGTTTCTTAAAACAGGCGAAACAGGCAGATTAATGGGTATTTGCGATCATAATCTGTCCGACATAAAAGGACTTGCCTCAATCTTAGAGTCAATAATTATGATAGCCGAAGATCCTTTTAACGCAAAATACGATTATGACGCAGGAAGGCTCGCCCTTTACTGGCGTATTTTTTGCAGGCGTTATGAGTATGCTGATTTGCAGGAAACATGCGCGAAACTTTTACGCTTTGCAGAAAAGAAAGATATTCAATGCCCGCTAAACATAAAAGCCGCGATATTAAACGCGCTGGCTATTGACAGCGAAAGAAAGCAAAAGAACTCCGCCCTTGCGATGGAATACGTAAAAAAAGCCCTGCAATTAACAGAAATAAGCGAAAACTGGCGCAATGAATTTGAACGCAGAAAAGACCGCTTGGAAAAAAGAATAATATCAAAATAATTTCTCACAAAGAACACAAAGGAAGAGAAGATCACAAAGAAGAATCAGAGGTTCTTGTCCGTTATCTTATCATGAAGCTCATATATAACCTTAGGACAAAAACTTCTTATCCCCCTTTGTGATCTTTGTACCTTCGTGATCTTCGTGTGAAGATTTTTGGAATAATTTAATCATTAACACCCTTGATCCGTTTCATCTGCCCCCGGTAAAAGACGGAAGATCCGCCGCGCTTATCAATTTCCGCCTGCATTTTTTGGCGGACAGTTTGCGCGAATTCGCGTATTGAATCCGCCGTTATTTCGCCTCTTTCGTCGCGTTTCACATAACGGGAAGGGTATTCGGGATCAAGTATTATTAACGTCTCATTTGGCAGAGTACTGCCCCAAAAAGACCAGGGGCGGAAAAGGCCTTTGGTAAGAACGGTAACCATAGGTATTACCGGAACATCTAATTCAGACGCGATTCTGAACGCGCCTGTTTTAAATTCTTTAATATTTTGATTATATAAAAAACATTCGCCTTCAGGATAAAAATGCATAAATCTTCGGTATTTAAACGCTTTATCGCAAACTTCTACAATTTTGCGGTAACCGGTAATGCCGCGCGGTATGGGAACCCCGCCTAAAAGGCGGGTAAAAGTTCCTAAAAACGGAGATTCAACGGTAGATTCCAGCATGGTATGAAATGACAGGCGCGGAAATGTGAGCCAACCTATTTTTGCTGGATCCAAAAACGTGGTATGATTTGAAACAGTAATCGCCTTGCGGATACCGTAAACTTTAAAACGGTTTTTATATCTGGTAAAAAACATCAGATAATTAATCAACATGGCGATTGGAATAATTAAAAGACACGTCAATAAAGAGGCAGTTCTGAAAATAAAAGATAAATTTATTACAGGTCGTCCATGTTTATACGGCATCAGGTTACCTTACGATCCTTCCAGATGAATCCCCTGCCGGAAATTGTTCTAAACCATGACCATGCGGCCATATAAACTAAATTTAAATAAAATAAAGGCCAAAGAAAACCGTACCACCAGTTTAACCTTAGCCCAAGGAACATAAATAACCATGTTAAAGTATAGAGAATGTTTACAAATAAAATGTGTAATGTCCACGGGCTACTGGTAATAATACAGCCGATAAGCAAGGGCATCGGAAAAAACAAAAAGAAAACAACGCAGATTAAACACAAAAAAATAACTAACGTATGCTTGCCAAGAAAATTAAAGGTGTTTTTTCCGATGCCTTCTATTGCGCTGCGGTGGCCGTCATACATTCTGCAAAAAACATACTCGGAAATATTTAAAAAACTGGTAGAGTATCCTTTTTTCTTGACAATTCGTGATAAATAAATATCTTCGATTGTTTTTTTCTTAAATGACTCACATCTTCCAATCGCGTTAAATACTTCACGCCTGATTACTATAAATTGACCTATTGCCGCTGAAAAGAAACTTAATTTTGTAAAACGGTTTAAAAAAAGCGGAATAACAAAACCTATTAAAAAAAACATTAAAGGGACGGTTATAATTTCTCCGAATGTGATAAAAATCTGTCCTATATAACCTGAGATCATATCGGTTTTTAAATAATCCATGTTTGTAACCGCCCATGAAATACTCGCGGGACTGTGTATTGTATCGGCGTCCGTAAAGACAAGTATATCGCCTTTCGCGTGAGCCGAAAGCTGTTGCAACGCGTAAGGTTTGCCAAACCAGTCTTCAGGAAGAGGTTTTCCTGAAAACACTTTTACCTTTGCATTTTCCGCAGAAATACGGTCAAGGATTATTTTTGTGTCATCGGTGGAATTGTCATCCAATACAAGAATCTCATAATTTTTATAATGTTGGTTAATAAGCGAATTAAGGCATTTTTCAATATTTTTTTCCTCGTTTCTTGCGGGGATTAAAATCGAAACAAAGGGGCCGTCATAAATTTCAGGCCCGCGGGTAAATCTCCACATTTCATAGTGGTTTGCAAGGGATAAAATAAAAAAATAAGCGGCTAATAAAACCAGCGCGTTATAGTAATAAGGGCTGATAAACGCGGATAGCGTGTTTAACATTTTGTTCCTTCCGTTATCATGTTTTTGCAAGCAAAGTTTGCGCGAATTTATTTGTCGGATAAACTTCCAAACATTTTAAAAGCCAGGGTTTTGCCAGAGAAAACTTTTTTTGCTGTACATACGCGTACCCAATAGCTATATATACGTTAAAAAGGTCATCTTTTTCATAATTGCACTCTTGCGGAATGACAGTCATCATTTCTACGCCTTTTTTATAATCGTATAAAGGCCAGGGGGGATATACCCATCTTGCGGCGAGCATTATTCGCGCAGCCGCGTTTTTTTTGTCGATTTCAAGCGCTTTCTTTGAATATTTTTCAACATTTAATCCGTTAGCCATAGCGTAAGACGTGGAATTAACGGCGCATGATTGTGATATATGCTCAGCTAACATCTGGTATGCTTCGGCTCCGGCCTGTATTTCCAAAGCCTTCTGTGCCCATTTAATCCCTTCTGCATAGCAAACTGCGGCTTTGTCTTTTTTTTCTTCATATTGATACGCCCTGCCCATCATGTATTCACAACGGGAAAGCATAACATATAATGACGCGCCGGAAAGGGAGGTTTTTGCCTTTTCAGACGTGATTTTATATAATGGAAAAATTTCATTGGCAGCCAACTCTTGTTCATAAATTGCGTCTCTCAGAGGCAAATACCACTTGGGAAGCGGTTCGGCGGATATATCAGCTCCCGAAACAAGCATGATAAAAACAAATGCAAACATAATTAAAATATACCTATTTTTCAACTTTTTTCAATATTATATTTGAATATTTAATAATTTGAAGATATTGAAAATTATTTTTTTTTGAGTTATTGTATTATCGTAAATAAAATGTACGACTTTAAACAATCATGGAAAATAAAAGTAACGTCGGCTATTAACGCCGTATTAAATGACGCGGGTATTGATGAGAAAATAAAACCTGATCAAGTCACGGCGGAAGATCCGCCAAACCCCGAATTAGGGGACATTGGGTTCCCGATGTTCAGTTTTTCAAAAATACTGCGAAAAGGGCCGCCGCAGATCGCGCAAATGGCCGCGGAAAAACTTTCAAAGCTTCTTATTGAAGAAAAATCCGCGGCAAAAGTACAGGCGCAGGGACCGTATCTGAATGTTAAAATGGATCGCGCCCAAACGGCAAGGGCAATACTTGAACAGGTTACTAAGGACTGTAAAAATGATTTTTCGTTTGGAAGACCCGGCAATTTGGCGGGAAAGAGGGTAATGGTTGAGTTTTCAAGCCCGAATACTAATAAACCCCTTCACCTTGGACATTTGCGAAACGATGTGTTAGGTGAAAGCATTTCGCGCATTTTAGCGGCTTGCGGAGCGCAAGTTAGAAAAGTTTGCATTATAAACGACAGAGGCATTCACATTTGCAAGTCGATGCTCGCGTATAAAGAATATGGGCAGGGTAAAACGCCGGAAAGCGAGGGCGTAAAAAGCGACCGCTTTGTAGGCGATTGGTACGTGTGTTTCAACAAGGAGTTAAAAAAAGAAGCGGAAGAATTGATAAAGACGGGCGTTGAAAAAGACGCGGCGGAAGCGCAAACTCAGTCGATGAGAAAGGCGCAAGAATTATTGCGTAACTGGGAAGCGGGAGACGTTGAAACCGTTGAACTCTGGAAAAAAATGAACGGTTGGGCGATTGAGGGGATGAAAAAAACATATAAGAGAACCGGCGTTTCATTTGATAAATATTATTTTGAAAGCGAAACCTATATGCTTGGCAAGGATGAAGTTTTAAAAGGGCTTGAAAAAGGGATTTTCTTCCGTCAGGAAGACGGTTCTGTCGCGGTCGATCTTAACGAAGAAAAACTCGATAAAAAGATACTTTTACGAAGTGACGGCACGTCGATCTACATTACGCAGGATTTTGGAACCGCGATTAACCGTTATAAAGACTGGCCTTTTGACGAGATGATCTATGTAGTAGGCTGTGAACAGCAGTACCACTTTAAAGTTCTTTTTATTTTACTGGAAAAATTAGGCTACTCTTGGGCAAAGAATCTTCATCATCTTTCCTACGGAATGGTTAATCTTCCCGAAGGAAAAATGAAAAGCCGTGAAGGAACCGTAGTTGACGCCGACGATTTAATTGACTCCCTGCGCGATATGGCGTTATCTGAAATTCGCGAAAAGGGCAGGGAAGAGGAAGTAGGAGACCCGTTGGAAGTTGCGGAGAAAATCGCCCTTGGCGCACTGCATTATTTTCTGCTCCAGCCAAATCCCGTTAAAGATATGCTTTTTGATCCAAAAGAATCGCTTTCATTTACAGGGAATACCGGCCCTTATTTGCAGTACATGGGGGCGCGTATTTCTTCAATGTTGCGTAAAAATGAGCAATTGGCAATTAGCAATGAGCAATTAGCAATGAGCAATGAGCAGAATGGGTTTTCTTTGTTGGTGGCTGATCCTGAGTGGGAGCTTGTTAAAACGTTGGCGGCGTATCCGGCTAAGATAAGAGAGTCGGCTGAAGAACTTGATCCTTCACATTTAACGGGTTTTCTCTATGACCTTTCCAAGTCATTCAGCCGTTTTTATCACGAATGTCCAATTCTTAATTGCGATGATCCTGTTCTCTCTAAGGCAAGGCTTGCTCTTTCCCGCGCAGTGATGATGGCGTTAAAAGACGCGTTTCATTTGGTTTGCATACCGTTTCTGGAAGTTATGTAATTATATATAATAAGATAACTAAATAATAAGGAAAGGATGTTAATATGAAAAAGATTTTTTCATTAATAATGATTGTTATTCTAATGTCGGCGTTTACTGCTTGTTCGTCAAAGTCGCTGAAACCTAAAAATGTTTCCGTGCCGAAGGACAATAACGCGAAGATTTTTGTTGAGGCCGTGCCAAATTTGCCAAAAGATTTTATTTTCGGAGCGGACGTATCCACCATTCTTGCGCTGGAAAACAGCGGCGTGAAATTTTATGGTTTTAATGGCGAAGAACAGGATGTTTTTAAAACATTGTCCGAAGCGGGCGTGAATTACATAAGGGTGCGCGTCTGGAATGACCCTTATGATAGCAAGGGCAGGAGTTACGGCGGCGGAAATTGCGATGTCAAAAACGCGGCGGCGATTGCATCTCGCGCGAAAAAGTACGGGTTAAAATTATTTGTCGATTTCCATTACTCCGATTTTTGGGCTGACCCCAGCAAACAGATGGTTCCCAAGGCTTGGGCTAATATGGACGTAGAACAGAAAGCCGTCGCGCTGGAACAGTTTACAACCGACGCGCTTAAGGAAATCGGGAAGAGCGGGAATATCGGCATGGTGCAGTTGGGCAATGAGACCAACAACGCTATGAGCGGAGAAACCAAATGGATGAACATTTCAGTACTGATGAACGCGGGGGCGAGGGCCGTCCGTAAATACAATAAAAAGATTAAAATCGCCGTTCATTTTGCCAACCCCGAACAAGGGAGATATGTAAATAACGCCCAGTATTTAAAGAACTTTAATGTTGACTATGACGTATTCGCAAGTTCGTATTATCCCTATTGGCATGGGACGTTGGAAAATTTGAAAAACCAGCTGCTCATGGTCAAAGAACGATATGGCAAGGAGGTGCTGATTGCCGAAACGGCCTACGTCTATACTGAGGAAGACGGTGACGGGTTTAATAATACAATGACCGACCCGCGCGGCCAGCCGTATCCGTTTTCTGTCTACGGGCAGACGAAGTCTCTGCGGAATGTTATTTCTGCGGCGGCGGATGTCGGCGCAATAGGCGTGTTTTACTGGGAACCGGCGTGGATACCGGTAGGAAGCGATTATAACGCCAACCCCGCCAAATGGGAACAGTTTGGAAGCGGTTGGGCGACAAGTTACGCTTCCGAGTATGATCCAAAAGATGCCGGCATGTGGTACGGCGGCAACGCGGTAGATAACCAGGCGCTGTTTGACTTCAAGGGTAATCCTTTGCCGTCTTTAAACGTGTTTAAGTACGCTAAAAATGGCGCGTCCATGAAAGAAAATTTTATAGACGCGATACCTGATATTGAAATCACGCAATTACTGACCGATCCGCGAGTCCTGCCGGAAACGGTCAGCGTGGTGTACGCGGACGGCAGTAAACAAGCTGTGCCTGTGACATGGGACAAGACGCAGTTAGACGCGGTGAAAAAAGTAGGCGATTATGTCATTGACGGAGTAACAGGCGGTAAGCCTATAAAATGTTACCTGAGCATCGAGTTAAAAAATTGCATTGTCAACGGCGATTTTGAAGACCCAAATATGAAAATGTGGAATGTTTCCGGTTCAGTCACATCCGACGGCCATATTGAACGGAGAACGGCAGATGCCCGCTCAGGTGAAGCCAGCTTCCATTTTTGGGATAATAAGCCGCTGGATTTTACGGTAACGCAGAACATTTCAGATTTGGAGCCTGGCACATATATGCTGACTGCCTATCTGCAAGGAGATAAAGGCGGACCTGACGCGGAATTATTTATTTTTGCGCAAGCCGGATCGCTTTATGAGCGCGCGAATATAAAATTGGAAGGTTATAAAAACTTTCAGCAGGCTATTGTTAATTTTAAATTAGACAAGCAGGGTTCCGTAACCGTTGGCTTTACGGTAAAATGCGCTGGCGGCGGTTGGGGCGGTTGGGACGATTTCAAACTGTTCAAGATGGAGTAAGGAAGTGCGTATTTTACAACGGAAGTCACGAAAAAGCAAGAAAAATATTTTTATTTTTTTTGTTGACAGTTTTCAATTTATACGTTACTATTAATTATCAACACGCGTTGATAACACGCGTTGATAAAAAAGGTAAAGCGATTTCAAAATGTTAAAATTTGGAGTTGCAGCCAAAACTTTATTATTTTAAGGAGAAACAAATGAAAAAACTTATCAGAATTTTTTCAGTTTGTCTGTTGGTTTTGATGCTGGTTCCTATGGTATCCTGCACCAAAAAAGAGGCAAAAAAGGCGGAGAAACTCACATTCTGGGTATACGACGCTGGCCGTGTTGAGATACTTAATACACTGGGCAAGAAATTTGAAGCCGAATTCGGCGTACCGGTGGAAGTATCAATGGTTGATCTGGGGCAGATACGTAACCAATTCCTGCTGGCCTCAGGCGGGGACGAATGCGCTGATATAGCCATTATTCCCCACGATAACTTGGGGTCTTTGGTTGAAAACGGCATGGTAATGGAAATAAACCTTGGCTCAAAAAAGGGTTCTTATCTGGCGCCGGCGCTTGAAGGGTTTAACTATAACGGAAAACTCTACGGCGTTCCTTTGGCGGTGGAAAATATTGGATTTTTCTATAATACTACCATGATGTCCACTCCTCCTGAAACATGGGATGACGCTATAACCATAGCTCAAAACCTTATTAAGGATAAAAAAGCGGAAGTTATGATGGGCCTTCCCGACGCTACTTACAACGCGTACCCCATATATGACTGTTTTGGCGGGTCGATTTTCGGGAAAAAGGCCGACGGCAGCCTTGATGGGGCAAATGTGCTTATGGCGGGTCCCGGCTTTGTGGCGGGATTGGATTGGATGACAGCCCAAGTAAAAAAGAAATTGATTCCTGAAAACATTGACTGGGATGCCGCTCACGTGCTGTTTGAGGGAGGCAAGGCGCCTTTCTGTATGACAGGCCCTTGGGCGTTAAATCGTTTTAAAGAAGCTAAAGTACCCTATGCAATCGCCAAATTCCCAGCCGCAAAAAAAGGCGGACCGGCGGGCAATCCTTTCTTGGGAGTCCAGGGCATGATTATCAGTTCCGCAAGCCCGCGCAAACTGCTGGCACAATCGTTCGCGGTTGATTTTATGGCTAGAGAAGAAAATTATAAAGCGATATTCCAAGCTGAACAGAGGCCTTCCGCATGGAAGTCAGTATTTGAAGGCGCAAATGATAACGATACCAAAGGATTTAACGCCGCCGGCGTAGCAGCCGTGCCAATGCCGTCAATTCCTGAAATGGGTAAAGTTTGGGACGCATGGGTCGCCGCAGCAGCGTTGGCTTTCTCCGGTGAAAGAACGCCGCAAGCCGCGTTAGATAATGCCAAATCTCAGATTTTGAACAAATGATAAAGCAGATTTTAAAAATTGCCGGAACAGCAGTTTTTTGTTTCTTTGGCTGTTACTTCATGTTCCGGCTTTTAAGGGATGGTTTTACCGCTTTTGCGATATTTGTAGGCGCAGCGACATTATTTGTTACTCTTATCATGCTTCGCACTTCTCTTACTCCTTGGCGTTGGCTTGCCGCCGGATTGGTTATGGCGGTACTGTTTACCGTGTACCCCATTTTATATACTGTTTACCTTTCCTATACAAACATGAGCGGCGGTCATCTTATGACAAAAGCTCAAGTTATAAGGCGGCTTTCACAGGAAATGTACAACCCTGATGACGGCGGTTCTTGGGCATGGACCGCCTACAGAAAGGGAAAAGATTATTTGCTTTTACTTCAGCAGGATGACAACTTTTCTTCCATAAAGCCCGGCGGTTCTCTTGAAGGAAGGGACTTCAGGGAACCGCCTTTAAAAATAGACGGTTATACGGAAATGAAACCGGCGGAAATCATGCAGAATTTTAAAGAGCTTGGAGAATTGGAATTTGGGCGTCCCCCGTTTGTTGTCAAAATAATTTCCATGCAGGAAGCATCCGTTCAATTGCCGCTCTACAGTTATAATACCGCCGAAGATACGTTTACCGATAACCGAGACGGTGTGGTTTACAAGAATGTGATTGGAACCTATACCTCACAATCGGGTAAAACTCTCACCCCCGGCTTTTTTATGTCTATAAAATGGAAAAATTACAGCAGGTTTTTAACAAATAAAGGTTATTTAAAGCCGGTATTTGGCATCTTTATCTGGAACATTATGTTTTCTCTCTTTTCAGTGCTGATAAGTTTTGCCCTTGGCATGCTGATCGCCCTGCTTTTTGAAGATTTAAAATACAAGCGGATTATAAGGACGTTGCTAATCGTGCCTTACCCCA
>NZ_BDHF01000042.1:0-13554 GCF_054786115.1 Treponema sp. R80B11-R83G3
CTCCCCACCTTTACCCCTTCCCTGCCCTCACATCTTCAAACCTAAAAGACTACATGGGCAGAACAGTGGAAGAAGCCCTTAACGCCGTCCGATTATTGACAGGTTTTCCCATTCCAGTAAGCTCTGAAAATGCCGAAAATATAGTAAGACTCGGCAGGTCATTCTGGAACGCGTTTATTCGCGGCTCTTATCAGGGCGGAGTCTACTACATCGATAATTTGGGAGTTAAAATTGATTCAAAATCACAGTGATAACGGAATACTCAAATCGTTCTTTGTTTTTTTTATTTTCATTATTCAATGTACTCTGCTTTACGCCTTCTCTCTTGACGAAACAATAAATACGATAAAATCAATATCACCGAATGAATCCGTACAATTCCGCTGGGATCCTTTATTCCGTGACGGAAGTTTCAATTTAGGCAGCCATTACGGGGCATTTTCCGTCGCGAGCCGCGAAGGGGAAATGGGGTTTCTTGTCTTTGATAACCGCGAGTTTTTTAATATCCCTCTACCTTACAACAGCAACGGAAAATTGGTATTTCCTGAAAACTTTGTTTCCACGCTTAAAAATACGTTTTTACGCCTTCATGAAAACGATATGTCGAGTTTCAGAGTCGCTGCCATTATCATCGATCCCGGACACGGCGGAAAAGATTCAGGAGCGGTAGGGAATTTAAACGTCAACGGGAAAACCGTTAAAATCTACGAAAAGGACATTACCCTAAAAACAGGTCTTGCGTTAAGGGACAGGCTTATTAACGCGTATCCTGACAAACGCATATTAATGACAAGAGATACCGATATTTACCCAACCCTTGACCAGCGCGCGGAAATGGCCAACGCCGTAACGGTTAGGGATAATGAAGCGGTAATCTTCATATCTGTACACGCCAACTGGGGAGCTAATTCCAGCGCGCGCGGTTATGAAGTTTGGCATATAACATCAGGCCAGCGCAGATCCCTTTTGGACAAATCAAGGCATAATTATTCTTCCGATGTTAACGCGATACTAAACGCTATGCTTGAAGAGGAATTCACTACGGAAAGCATACTTTTGGCCGATTCCATACTTGCCGCCCTTCAAAAAACATTTGGCGGCGCGATGCCTTCCAGAGGCCGAAAGGCAAACGATTGGTTTGTCGTAAGAAACAGCAGAATGCCGGCGGTTCTTGTAGAACTTGGTTTTATATCCAACCAACAGGACGCGCTCTTTATGACCGGTGAAGACGGCTTGAATAAATTTACCGATTCATTGTATAATGGGATTATCAATTTTATTGGTATTTTTGAACATTAAGGAAAGGTTCTATGTCATCAACGGTAAGACTCCGCTTATTATTTATCGCTATTTTAGCCATAGCGGCAATATCAGAATTTTTCATTTTAGGGCTTGCAAGAAGAACTTTTGTGTTCTATACTATTAATGAGGGAGTTATATCCGTTGAAGACCGGATGCTAAAGCGTTCTATATCACGGGAGGATGATATTATCCGTTATACGGAAGAAATGCTTTTAGGGCCGGTTGCTCCCGATTTATTGCCTCTTTTCCCAAGAGAAACTAGGCTTAAATCGTTATTATACCGAAATGGGGTAGTTTTTGTTGATTTTTCAGCCGATGCCGCCCTGCCGCCCGTAGAAGGGGGAAGTACAATTGATAACTTCCGTACCTTCCATGCCGGTATTTTAAGGAATTTATCGTATGTAAAAGACGTGCGTTTCTTTATTGACGGAAACGCGATTTACATTGAAGAATTTTGGCCTGAAACGGTTGCAATTCTTCAAGAATTTTCCGATAATTAAAAATAAAGGAAAATTCAAAAATATTGAAAATTTAGTATTTTGTCGTTGACAAAATATTAATAATTTTATAAAATGAGGACTAACAAAATTTTTGAAAGAAGTGTATTAAAGGAGCTTTACATGAAAAAGATGCTCATTCTAGTCGTAATTGCGATGATTGCGGTTCCGTTGTTTGCGGAGGAAGGCGTGTTAATCGACTTCACTACCCTTAAAGCGGATATTCATGTCAATAGCAGTGCTAATGACAAAAGTGACACGCCCAACCAAAACCGTCAGACATTGATGGATTTTGCCTCTGTTGCAGGCGGCAGTTTCACCCCCCAGCAAAAGAAGTTTATGACAACATCGCTGGCAATTAAAAATTGGGAGGAACTCCTGGCATCCTCATCAAGGACAGTTCAGAATACAACCCTCAGTTTTACAAAGGAAGCCAAATCCAAGGAATATGAGACTGTAATGGGAGTCAGGATTCGTTTCCCGATAGAACAGTTCAATTCTTGGGCGCTGATTAAGCCGCCGTTTGACATTCCAGCTTTTGAAAGCACAACTGTCGGCACGGACGGCACTATTACCCCAATGGATTCCTCCAGCGGCATAACCACCATTAAGAGCCGTTTTGAGGCTCAGGAAGATGGAAAACCGGCTTATGGCATAATCAAAAATGTCGGAGTTATTAGGGAAGTAAAGGTAAATGTTTACGGTCTTAATTTCCCACATGGCCTGTCAACAATTCTTATTGACAGTATGGGAAATCAAAGAACCATTTTCATGGGTTTCCTTAAATTTGACGGCTGGCAAGAACTTATTTGGAGAAATCCCGCTTATTTGCAGGAAATCAGAACCCGCGATCTTAGAATTGTCCCCCTCTATCCTTTTAATACTCCCTTTATAAAATTCGGCGGCTTCCTTATTCAGCGTGACGCGGCAAATGACGGCGGAGATTTTGTCACCTACTTTAAAGACGTAGCAATTATTTACGACATGGCGGTTCTTGATACCGAACGCGACATTAACGACGAATCGGTCTGGAATATCATCCAGACTCGTGAAGAAGCCCGCAAAGTTTGGGAAATGGAACGCTTTGGCCAGAATCAGGTTCTTCGTTATCTTGAGCAGTCTAAACAAGCCACGGAACTTCCGTTTAGTGATCCTTCACGGCAGCAACAACAGCAACAGTAAAATAAGGTAAAGAGCCTCTAGGCTATTTTAACGCTGTCTGAAGACATTGTTTTCAGACAGCTTTTTTTTATAATCATAATGGCAGAAATTAAAGATAAAGAAAATCATATTTCTACTCCCGAAAAGAATAAATTACAGGAAGAATATAAACAATATCTTGAAATTCGCAATTCAATTGTAAATGACCTTAAAGCGCTGATAGATAATGTTCTTTCCTCTTTGGATTCTAATCCTGTTGTGAGCGGCAGAATCAAAAATTTTACAAGTTATTTTTCTAAATACATACGCCTTTTAAAAACAGGCAAAAAAAATCCTCAAATTACAGATCTTTTAGGCATTAGGATTATCTGCCCTTTTATAGAAGATTTACAGGCGGTTGAATATCTGATTAAAAAGTACTTTGAAGTAATTGAACGTGAGATAAAGGGCCATTATTCTTTTCAAGAATTTGGTTATGAATCAATTCACCTTTTAATAAAAATACCCCAATCTTTGGTTGACAAACACGGGGATCCGGGAACGGACATAGCGGAAATACAAATACGTACTATTTTGCAGGACGCGTGGGCGGAAGTTGAACATGAACTTGTTTATAAAGTTGAATTCAACCCTTTTGACGAGCCTATGAAAAGAAAACTTGCAGCCGTAAACGCAAGCCTTTCTTTGGCGGATATGATTTTTCAGGAAATACGAAGTTATCAAAGACAATACAGTAAGGAAATGGGTAAAAGGCGGGAAAGTTTTTATCAAAAAATTGAGGAATCAACGGATGATCTTTTATTTAAAGCAGAACAGCCAAAGACAGTTTTTCCCGTTATCGAAAGCGACAACGCCGATACGCATGATTACAACAATTCAATTGATGATTTACTGGTCAAAGCCCTTTCCGCCCATAATCAAAACCGTTTTAACGAGGCTATAAGCCAATATACAAAAATTTTAGCGTTAAAGCCAAATGACAATATACTGTCTATTATTTACAAACACCGAGGCATGGCAAACTTTGCCTGTTCATGTTATAGCGAAGCCATAGAAGATTTTACCAATTCGCTTGAACTTGACAAGAAATCTTATAAAGCGGCTTATTACCGGGGCGTAGTTTATTCAGTTATCAAACAGTACTCACAGGCGATAGACGACTATGCGCTTTCACTGTCAATAAACCCATATCAGCCGTTCTGCCTGTTCAGGCGCGGACAAGCTTATTACCACATAGGCGATTATCCTCAAGCGTTGGCGGATTGCGAGAACTCACTAGCCCTTGAACCAAATAACAAATCCGCTTCTAGGTTTAAAGAACTTCTTCTTGAGAAATTAAAAATGTGACAAAAATTAGCTCTTAGGCGAATTATGTATTGCCTTTATAAATTATTTTTTTTATAATGATTACACGGTCGAGTAGCTCAGTGGATAGAGCAGTTGCCTTCTAAGCAACTGGTCGGGAGTTCGATTCTCTCCTCGATCAATTCGCCATGACCTCACACAAAGAACACAAAGTAAGAGAAGATCACAAAGAGGAACAAGGGTTGTTGTCCGAAAAATAATCGTGAATTTCACGATATAATAACGGACAAAAACCCCTGATTTTACTTTGTGATCTTTGTACCTTTGTGATCTTTGTGCGAAATCTTACCCTACTAAAGTAAGCTGTTCATTGTTAGAACCATCGTGAAGAGGGCGACGGTTTCAATAACGCCGATAGCGGCAACATACTGGGCAAAGCCTTTTCCGGATTCAGCCTGGGCATCGGCGGCGCATGCGCCCGCTTTTCCCTGGAAGACTGCCGAGAACGCGATGGCTACCGCAGAAGCGATACTAAAACCAAAGTTCATCCAACTGTAAGTGCCCGCGTTCGCCGCGTTATCGCGTATAGTGCCCATCATAATGTAAGCGTAGAAAACCTGCGTTAACGGGGCGCCGACAAATACCAGCAGCGTCATGGGAGCCGGTTTATTTGTTAAATAGCACTTTTTCCACGCGCCAATAGCCGCCTGCGAGGCGATACCAATGCCGAATCCCGAACCAACAGCCGCAATACCGAGTACCAACCCGGCTCCTAATAATCCTAAATTCATACTTCTCTCCTTACTAAATATTAAATTTTCTTTTCTTTAAAAGGCCTGTAAGCCGTGCCTGACCAGGCAAGGCCTACATGCCCTGAAAATTCCAACGTGTTAAGACGTACCCCGTGAACAAGAACTGACAATACGTTAAGCACCATATTTAATCCATGTCCGAAAATCAGCAGTATAATTCCCGCGAAAATTAAAAAGCTGCCAAGCATCGGACCCGCCATGCCGTTTATTGTTTGCGCGATAGCCGCTCCGGCAAGCCCTACCGCCCAAAGCCTGATATATGACATTATATCAGAAAATACGTTTACTACTCCAAGAACAACTGTGATGATATTCTGGAAACTGGATAATATTGATTTTAATATACTCCCATTATATGAGGAGAAAATAAAACTTAAAAAGAATCCGCCGGCTATTAAATATACGGATACGGGCAAAAGAGGAATAGCTCTTTTGTCACTGCTGACAATCAGGAATAAAACTACATTATACATTCCCAATAACATTCCGATTGTTCCCAATTCTCCCAATATTTTTAATGATTTGCATTTAAATATTACAATAATATGCGCAATCACCAGGTGGATTACCGCAAGGGAAAAACAGAATATTTGTAAATTTTGACTTACTATTTCCTGATCCGGATTTGCCGAAGATATATAAGATAGTGAAATCTTTTTTAAGAAATCAGGCAGTAACTTGGCATCTATCGCGAACCATGAGCATGTAAGCACGCCCCATAACGTGTTAAGCAACCCCAGCAATAAGAGCATTTTTATCGGAATAGATACGGGCTTTTTATTTTTTAACGCGAAAATAATGCCGATTAACGCCATAGTTGTAATAATCAGACCATAAGCCGCGTCTCCGAAGAGCATGGCAAAGAAAATACAAAAGAATGTCATAAAAACAGGCGATACGTCAACTTCGCGGTATCCGGGATTAATGTCAAGGAATCCTGTAATTGGCGTAAGCAGTTGTACAAATTTGTTGTTCTTTAATTTAGTCGGTACGAATTCATCAGTTTCAGGCGGTTCTTCAGCGGATAACGCCCATCCGTTTTCGGACGCGATTTTTTTTACAAGCCCGAGATCTTCCGCCGGCACATAACCTGTAAGCCAGCAAAGTCCTTGATTAGAAGGAATATCTTCAACTTTATTTAAGCCGGCGACCGCCGTTTCAAATTCAAGATCATATTCAACCCGTTCCATTTCCTTAAGTAAAGCCGGACGGCGATCCGCGTAATGTTCCAGTTCTTTATCTATCTCTTTTAATTCAAGATTATATTTTTCAATTTCATCTTTGTATTCGCTCAAAGATTTTTGCGGCAACTGAAAAGGAGTAACACTCGGTACTGTTTTTTCAAAAACCATTATACGTACAATAGATTTATCGCTTTTTATTTTAATATATTGAATATCTTTATCCAAACGGTTAAATAAATCCAATGGCATTTCATAAAGGTAAACGGGGAGCGTTTTTGATATTTCTTCAATTATCGACGGGTCAAAATTTCCCCATTCTTCTATGCGTAAAATCTCCCTGCCGATTATAGCTTCTTTTTCTTTTATCTGTTTGCGTTCTTCCCCTATTTTACTCATCAAATCGGGAAGATAAGGGCGGGGCGTCGCTTTTACCGCGTCAATTGAATACGGCGATTCATCGTCCGTACCGTAAATATCTTCGGCTCTTCTTCCCCTATGAAGCCCGATTGGTTTTTGTCTGCGTTCAATTAACGGCCCGTCATCTATTTTACTGTCACGCGGCTTTTTCTTTGGAACTTTATAATCCTGGATTAAGCCTATCGCGTCTTCTACTTTTGTTTTTCTTTTTAACGCGCTTGAATTAGAGTCTAAAGGAACGTTTCTTTTTTCAAGATGCACTACTCCCACAGCGCGAAGTTTTTTAAGAGATTCCTCATGGGATTTATCCTGTACCAAGAGGCATATTTTCTTCATCGGTACAATCATAATTCAACCTTCCTTACGCTCATATCAATCAGGCTTTTTTTCATTGTTTGCCCGCCAATCCGCTCTTCGCGATTTTGCCCCGTACAACGGCGGCCGTCTGCTGGTCGCCTAAATAAACTTGAATCTTTTTGATGTTGTTTCTTGATTCGGGGATTTTTATTTTTTCAAAAAGATTAACGCGCTGGGTTGTCGTGCGCAGTTCTTTATCAAGCCTTCTGCGCTGTTCTTCGACAATTTCCATTTCCATTTGTAAAAGAAGAGCTTGTTTCATGCGGTCAACTGCCAAATCGAGCCAAAGCGGCGTTTTCAAAAAATCATAAACGGCAATTTCAAAATCAGCGCCTTCAAAAACAGGTATTGATACGCCGGCAATATTTCCGTGGCTTGTCCGCACGTCTTTAATTTTTAATATATCTTTTGTAAAAATACCGGTTTCTCCAAAAACGCCAATCCATGATTTAAACGATTCGTCCAACTGCTCTTCGGATATTTTTAATTCTTTTAACCGCGCGTCTGTAAGCCTGATTTCTCCTTGTAACTGCTGTTTTTTCAACATCAGCGTAGGCAGATAACGCCTGTACATTTTCAGAGAATCTTTTTGTTTTTTCAGCTCATTCTTTGTGAGCTTAATTTTTGCCATACTGCCCTATTCTTTTTTCGGCCAGAATTCATTAATCAATTCCGTGCGCAAACCTGTTTCTTCTTTGTTAAAACAATCCGAAAGTATTTCCCAACCTAAATCCAGCGCTTTTTCAAGCGGGATATTGACTGAAAGATCCATCATTCTTTTTTCAAATTGGATGCCGTATTTTAAAAGTTTTTCGTCCCAAGGAGTCATGATAAAGCCCATTGCCTTTTTTTCCAGAGTGTCGCGGAAAGCGGAATAAAGTTTGATCATGCCGTCCATAAGGGCGCGGTGATCTTTTCGCGTCTTGCCGTTAACCTGCTGTTTAAGGCGCGATAGTGAGCCGAACGGCTCTATACGGCCGTCTTTGAGATAATACTGGCCTTCAGTAATGTAACCGGTATTATCCGGCACCGGGTGCGTTACGTCGTCGCCCGGCATTGTCGTAACTCCAAGGACTGTAATAGAACCGGCAGTTTCAAAGTCAACCGCTTTTTCATAACGGCTTGCAAGCTGGCTGTACAAATCGCCGGGATAACCGCGGTTAGAGGGAACCTGCTCTTGAATAATAGAGATTTCCTTCATCGCATCGGCAAAGTTTGTCATGTCAGTCAAAAGGACAAGCACGTCCTTGCCCTGCAAGGCAAATTGTTCGGCGACTGCAAGGGACATATCGGGTATCATTAGACATTCAACCGTAGGATCGCTTGCGGTGTGAATAAACATTACGGTACGCGCAAGAGCACCGGCGTTTTCCAGCGTGTCTTTAAAGTTAAGATAGTCATCGTATTTTAAACCCATTCCGCCGAGGATGATTACGTCTACTTCCGCCTGCATGGCAATACGCGCAAGAAGCTCATTGTACGGCTCGCCGGAAACCGAGAAAATAGGCAGTTTCTGCGAAACAACCAATGTGTTGAATAAATCGATCATCGGGATGCCGGTGCGGATCATTTTACGCGGAATAATGCGCTGGGACGGATTTACGGAAGGTCCGCCTATCGGGATTTTATTTTCTGTTAAATCGGGGCCGTTATCGCGCGGTTTGCCCGAGCCGGTGAACACCCTGCCCATTAAGTTTTCTGAGAACGCCACCTGCATGGGGCGTCCCAAAAAGCGTATTGTATCGCCTGTTGAGATGCCGCGACCGCCGGCGAAAACCTGAAGCGATACCGTATCGCCCTGAAGCCTGTTTACCTCGGCAAGAGACGTGCCAAATACCGTATCAACTTCCGCCAAGTCGCCGTAACGGACGCCGTCCGCCTTTACCGTGATAACGCTTCCCGTTATTGATTCAATCTTGCTATATACTTTGTTCATAATTCCCGCCCTAATAAATTATTTTTTCGGCTGTTTTATCAAGCCCCTTGGATTGACTCTTTACCGCCGAGTCAATTTCGGATTCAAGGGCGTCAAAACGCTCGCTCTTCCACTTGCTGCCGTTATAATCCAGGAATTTTTGCCTGAGTTTGTTAAACCATGTGCGCGCTTCATTCTTGTCCGTAAAAGTAAATATGGAACCAAGAATAAACAACAATTTGGCAAAAACATATTTTTGTCTTTCAGGTTTGACCGCCGCGTCTACTTCGTCAAATGAGTTTTGCTGGAAGTATACGGAGTCGATAAGATCGCCCTTTAGGAAAATAACGTAGTCTTCGATGCTTGTTCCTTCTTCGCCGACAACCTTCATCATCTGTTCAACTTCGGAACTTCGGCGCATAAATCCGTGCGCGTATTCAACTTTTTCGCTCTCGATGATTCCCTTGTACTTTGACCATGAATCAAGCGGGTGGATGGCAGGGAACTTGCGCGCGTCTGATCTTTCGCGTGAAAGGCCGTGGAACGCGCCTACGACTTTCAATGTCGCCTGCGTTACAGGCTCTTCAAAGTTACCGCCCGCCGGGCTTACTGTTCCGCCGATTGTGACGGAGCCTAAACCGCCGTCTCGCAGGCGGACAATACCGGCTCTTTCGTAGAAGCTGGCAATTGTCGATTCCATGTAAGCGGGGAACGCTTCCTCACCGGGGATTTCTTCCAAACGCCCTGACATTTCGCGCATCGCCTGCGACCAACGGCTTGTGGAGTCCGCAAGCAATAGGACGTTCAAGCTCATCTGCCTGTAATACTCGGCAAGCGTAACCGCCGTGTATACGGAAGCTTCGCGCGCGGCTACAGGCATTGAAGAAGTGTTACAAATAATGATTGTCCTTTCCATGAGGGAGCGGCCTGTTCTTTCGTCTTTTAGTTCGGGGAATTCTTTTAAGGTTTCCACGACTTCGCCGGCGCGTTCGCCGCAGGCGGCTACAATTACTATATCTACGTCCGCAAAGCGGCTTGTAATCTGTTGAAGGACTGTCTTGCCCGCGCCGAAGGGGCCGGGGATACAGTAGGTTCCGCCGCGGGCTACTGGGAAGAACGTGTCGATAAGGCGGACGCGGGTAACCATCGGCTCCGTGGGTTTAAGGCGTTCTTCGTAGCAGTTAATCGCCCTTTTTACAGGCCAGCGGAAACTGAAGGTTACGGGAACGGCGTTTCCTTTTTCATCTTTAAGTTCGGCGATTGTTTCGCGAATATTGTAACTTCCCGCCGGCTTTATCCATGAAACGGTGTAATTGCCGTAAAGGTTAAAAGGCACCATAATACGGTGGGTAAAGGAACCTTCAGGAACCGTCCCAAGCGTATCGGCGCGTTCTACTTTATCGCCGGGTTTTGCCTTTGGCGTGAATTGCCACATATTGGATACGGACAGAGCGTCAAGGTAAACGCCTCTTTCCAGAAAGTATCCTGTGGCCTGCGCCAATTGGGGAAGCGGGTTTTGAAGACCATCGTAAACCTGTCCAAGAAGACCGGGGCCTAACTCAACCGACAACATATCCCCTGTAAATTCAACTTCATCGCCAATTGAAATACCTTTGGTAATTTCAAAAACCTGAAGCTGGCTTATCTCGCCGCGAATTCTGATTACTTCGCTTTTCAGCCGTTTGTCTGCGACTTTTACATAGCCGACCTCGTTCATGGAGACGACTCCGTCAAAACGGACGCTTACCATGTTGCCGTTTACGGCTGTTACTATTCCTTTTGTTCCAATCATTTAGGTTCCCCCGGGGAATTTTGCGCGCTTTCCAGAATGGAAGCGTACAATGTTTTATATTCTGCAAATCCTTTTTCTGCGTTAAAGACCTGCCGTCTTTCCAACAGTAATAATTTTAAATAATAGGCAAATACGCCGTTTACGCTGTAATATTCATTGCCCGCAATCGCGTCAATGGCGTTCCAACGCGCTTTATCCAGTAAAATTTCGCCGTCCATCGGAGATTTCTCTTCTACGGCTTTAGAAGCCGCGACAGCCGCTTCCTGCGGAAAAAACGGAATGTCCGCTACCGGAATATCTTTCTTTAATTTTAACGCCCTCTCTTTTGCCAGATTCATTTTAAGGGCGCGTTCCCAATTCCGCCAATCATTGATAAAAGCGCAGTCACAGGAATCGTTTGAAAACACGTTATCAAAGGAAAGATACCGCATAAATTTAGCGTCATTATCATCTAACAGAGTCGCGACCATAGCTTTAAAATTATCAGAAGACATTGGCGGTTTTGTTCCGTATACGAGATAAGGAAGCTGGGCTATGAAATAATAGTATGATCCCACCTTTTATATTCCTTTTTCTTACTTTTTTAAAAGTTCAGCCAATTTTGGATTTAAATAAGCTGAAAGCTGTTTTGCGACGGCTTCAGAAGAAAAATCGTAGTAAACGGAACCTTCTTTATTTGAAATATGAAAACCACAAGCCAATTTACGGTTAGACTTTAATTCCACGCCCTTTGAGAGTTCTTCCCTTAATCTGTCATTAAAGTATCCCTGTAGCTTGGAAAGTTCGCTTTCCGGCAGAATAACCGCAAGGTCAGTGCCGCTCTTGTCAGCCCATGACTTAATCAATTCAGGCAACGCAGTTTTTAATACGTCTTCGTTGTAATTCGCGCTTACTTTTTCATTGATTATTTTGTTAAGCAATGCCTGAACTTCATCCTTGAACGCTAAAATAAGGTTGCGTGAAGCCTGTTCCAAAGCGGCAATCCCCGCTTTTTCCGAACGGGCCGCATCCTGTTTGGCGCGTTCAAGTAATTCGTCCGCTTCTTTTTTGGCAGTTTCAACAATCCTGCGAGCCTCGGTATCTGCCTCGGCTTTGACTTTATTCGCCTCTTCCGTCGCGGCTTTAATTCCGTCTTTCTTTATCCTATCGATAAGTTCCTGAACCTGAATTTCCATAATCTCACCTTCTTAATTTAATAACATGATTATAATATCATATAAAATCTTTATAGTCAATACCAAAAAACACTATTGAGTGCATAAATGCATTAATTGGATAAAATAATTTATCTTCTTAAAAGTGTTTATCATCCTTTGATGTATAGGCTCTTTAGAAGCCAAATTTATCTCCCTCCAGTTTACAAGCAGTTCCGGGTGCTTTTTCTCTATGTCTTCAATAAGGTTCTTTAGATGTTTTCCTACAATAATAAGCCCCTGAACGGCTTCATTAATAATATCATAGGCTTCGGTGTTTACCTTTCCGACTATGCTGTTTATATACCGCGCCTGCGTCGGATCCCTGTCAATCCTGAGAATGGCAGCCCGCAAACGTGAACCGTCCGCGCCGTCTTCGGATAAAACTACGTCCAAATCGTTTATGGATGCCGCCGTATCCTCCACCCTGTGGAAAGCGTCGCTCATTTCCCGCGCCATGGTATTATTCGTCCATTGGCCCCGGATAAGCAAAATATCGCACAATTCCTTGATTTCCTTCCCGATATAGTCATCCATAAGGGCTTTAAGGTAATTTAACCCCTCGGCATATACATAATAATCAACATTCTTCCTTTTATAGATCTCGCTTAGCGGTACGGTATAATTTTCCATCCTGTTAAGGTCGGAAGACTCAAATACCTGCTTGGTTAATGCGTTTATTTGGCTTGCCTTTTTGGCGTTATTGATCCTTGTAATGAAGGCGTAAGCTTCGTTTTTCTTGGCTTCCAGCCATACGTCGCCGATAGTTTCGCTAAAAACGGTGTGTTTGAACTGCCAAACGGGGTTTCTTAGGGTGTATTGAACCATTAATTCAAGAATTTTTGAGGTATGGATTTCCCTTAGCGTTTTTATCATATTATTGAATTGGTCAGGGATAACAAGATCCTGCCCTTCACATTCTTTTAATATTCTTAGAAGTCCATTCCAGTCTTCTTCCGGCCTAAGGGCATGGGTAGCCGATAAAAAGTCGCCTATTTGGTCAATTATCAGGATAGTTTTTACTGCGGGGAATTTAGGCTCCACAAGGAAGCTGCCATCGGCAAAATGATTGTCGAATTTTTTGAAAAAACCGGGAAAATTATACTTTACCAGCTGATTTAAGGCGGCCGCCAATTCATACCTGTGGTTTACGTTACTTATATGAACATTGTCAAATTTGGAGGCAAGCAAATTCACATCCGCCTGAATAGCCGCTATCAGTTCTTCACCTGTCATGGTCTTTAGCTTTGATTCAAGATACGCCGTATCCAGCCGTTTTACTATTTCTTTAATTTTAGGGTCAAGACATGATTCTACGGTTAAATGCCGTAATTTTGCCATTTTTTGCTCATCTTTCATGAACAATTTGATTGGATAAATAGTCTTATATACTGAAAATAAAAATGACAACAATGAAGGATCGGCTTCCTCAGTTCTAACCCTGAAAAATTTTACGTATTTGCTCTGACTCAGTTCTTTAGCGATGCCTTTAAGCATATTTTGCTTTTCATCAGTAAGTCCTTCGCCGGAAAAGAAGGAAAATACTTTATCCATAAGGTCTTCGGCCATATTTTACCTCTTTTTAATGTTAGCTTATTTTTATTAATTAAGCAATAGTT
>NZ_BDHF01000043.1:0-14605 GCF_054786115.1 Treponema sp. R80B11-R83G3
GAAAAACAGGGAAAAGATTCATGAGCGGGTAAAACAGTACGGGTTTACTTATATAGCAGTAGATTTGTTGGGGTATCGGACGGGAAGCATGAATGAAACGCTTTATGAACAAAAAACATATTGACGCAAATTTCGGCTTTGCCACCCGCGCCATCCACGGCGGCAATGAGGTTGACGGTGAGACTGGCGCTATCCGCCGTCCGATCACAATGGCGAACAGTTATGAGCTGCCTTACGATCCGTCGGATATAAACTGGAGCAGCGCCGATGGCAGTATTTATACCCGCAATGGCGGAGTAAATCAGCGGTACTTGCAGGAAAAACTTGCCCTGCTCCACGACGCGCCCGACTGCGTTGTTCTAGCGTCCGGCGTGGCGGCTCTTTCCGGCGTGTTTTTCGCCTTCCTCAAGTCCGGCGATCACGTTGTCGTGTCCGATTCAACCTACATCGCCGCTTACCGCCTTCTGCATGAATTACTGCCGGAAAAATATAATGTCCAATCCACTTTGGTTGATTCCTCCGATTTGGAAAAAGTAAAGGCGGCGATAAAACCGAATACAAAGCTAATCCACATTGAAACGCCTTCCAATCCCACGCTGAAAATCAGCGATATAAAGACAATCGCGAATATCGCCCATGAAAACGGAGCACTGCTTTCCGTTGACAACACATTTGCGTCGCCTTACAATCAGCGTCCTCTTGCCCTTGGAGCCGACCTTGCAATAGAAAGCCTGACAAAATATATCAACGGACACGGCGACGCGATGGGCGGCGCGGTGCTGGGCGCGAAGCCTCTGATCGATAAAATCCGCGCACAGGCAATGGTGAACCTTGGCGGAGCGATCAGCCCGTTTAACGCATGGCTGATCATGCGCGGCGCGGTAACTCTGCCTTTAAGAATGAAACAGCACAATGACAGCGCATTTGCCGTGGCGCAATTTTTGGAGAAACAGTCCGCTGTCCGTTTTGTAGCGTATCCAGGACTGGAAAGCCACAAGGGATACTCTATTGCCAAACGGCAAATGCCGGGCGGTTTCGGCGGAATTATGGCTTTCGGCCTCAATGCCGATCATGACGGACATAACCGTTTTGTGAGCAAGTTGCGCGTAATTACAAACGCTGTTTCTCTCGGTCATGACGAAAGCCTGATTGTGTTCCTCGGAGAAAACGACGAGCGGCAGTATCTTTATACCGATGAGTTCCATGGAGGATTCTTTCGGTTCAGCGTTGGGCTTGAGGATACGGACGACTTGATAATGGATATTGAACAAGCGTTGAAAGCGGCAGGGATATAAATATCAGACAGCATTCTCGCTATTTTCGCCGCTAAACAATGGAGACAATAACGAAAAAATTTGATAATATAAAGGCTATGGCGCAGCCTAAAAATTTTTCAGCATCCACCGTCCGTAGGTTTCCTTCCTATCTCCCTGTAATCCGAGACTTACAGCAGGAAGGGAAAGAATTTGTCTCCGCCGCCGTCATTGCGGAAGTATTGGGGCTTGACCCCGTACAGGTACGCAAAGACCTTGCCATAACAGGGATCGCCGGAACGCCCCAAAAAGGGTTTCCTATTGAAGATATAATTTTCGCTATTGAGCATTACTTGGGCTGGGATTCCACCAGCGACGCCATACTGGTAGGCGCCGGAAATCTTGGTTCGGCGCTGCTCGGCTACAAAGGGTTTCTGCTCCACGGCCTTCACATTTTGGTCGCATTTGACGTTGATCCCAAGAAAATTGGAACGCGGATTAACGGCGTTAAAATACTCAATGCAAAAACAATGGATGTTCAAATCCAAAATTTCAGGGCGAAAATCGCCATACTTACGGTTCCTTCCGAATATGCCCAAGAAGCGGCGAATGTGCTTGTAGGCGCGGGCATTGAAGGAATATGGAACTTTACCGGCGTTAAACTCAAAGTACCGGAAAACGTAGCGGTTCAGCAGGAAGACCTGAGCGCTGGTTACGCCATGCTCCGGGTTAAAATGAAAACACCCGCAAATTCTTAACTTCAGTATTGACATACCCTTCCAAGTTTCGATATAATTATATCGTTACATAATTACCGATAATTATGTATCTAAAGAGAAGGTGAAAAATGGCAAGAACACCGCTTACTCCAGTTATTAAAATTGATGAAGAAAAGTGCATTAACTGTTACACCTGTATCGTAATTTGTCCGGTCAAGTACTGCATGGACGGTTCAGGAGAGAAATTACAGATAAATCACGACATCTGTATCGGCTGTGGAAACTGCATTAACGCCTGTACCCACAAGGCGAGAACCTTCATAGACGATACTGGTCGTTTCATGGGCGATCTGAAACAAAGGGAAAAAATTATCGCCGTGGCAGCCCCTGCCGTCGCTTCGGTTTTTCCAAATCAATTCCTCAACTTAAACGGCTGGCTAAAATCTCTTGGCGTTGAAGCTTTTTTTGACGTGAGCCTTGGCGCGGAACTTACGGTCATGTCCTATCTTGAATACATCAAACAAAAAAATCCACGGACGGTGATTTCACAGCCGTGCCCCGCGATTGTTACCTTTATCGAAATTAACCACCCTGAACTGCTGCCGTATCTCGCGCCAGCAGACAGCCCTATACTTCATACAATTAAAATGATTAAAGAATATTATCCAAAATATAAAAACCATAAAGTTGCCGTAATCTCCCCCTGCATTGCGAAACGGCGGGAATATGACGAAACAGGCCTGGGCGATTACAACGTCACTATGATCGCGTTAAAAAATTTTATGGATAATCAAAATATAAACCTTTCATCTTTTCCGCAAGTGGAATATACGGGAGTAAGCGCGGAACGCGCGGCAGGTTTTCCAATTCCCGGAGGGCTTTTGGACACCGCCGAGCGTTTTGAACCTGGGATAAGACGACGCACCCTCAAAACTGAAGGGGTATTTGCCATTTATCCATATTTAAAAGAAATCTCTAAAATATTGGACACCGATGATGAATTGCCGCTTTTGATAGACTGCCTAAATTGCGAGAAAGGCTGTCTTGGCGGCCCCGGCACGGGGAACGCCGAAAAACCGCTTGCAACGCTTGAAAAATACGTCCGAAAACGCATGGCTGAACTGGAAAAAGAACATGATTCCCAAAAGGGAACAAGCGCTCATAAAAAATACCATGATGTTTTGAAAAATTACTGGAAAAAGAACCTGTATAACCGGAGCTACCGCGATCTTTCCGGGAACAATACAATCAAACAGCCAACCGAATCAGAAATAACTGCAATTTTCCGCAGTATGAAAAAATACGGAAAGGAAGACATATACAACTGTACTTGCTGCGGTTACGGAAGTTGCGAGGCGATGGCAAAGTCAATTTTCAACAAACTTAACAAACCGGAAAATTGCGCTCATTATATTCTTGCCTTGCTCAAGGAAAAAACTAATACTGAAGAACTTAACCGTCAGCTTGAGAAACACATTGCTCAAGCGTCAAACCTTATTGAAGGAATAAATGATTTAATAAACAAACTGAATGGCACTATCAATTCACAAGCGGAAACAATCGCTCAATCTTCGGTCGCAACTGAAAAAATGATTGGCGCACTCAAAGAAACTACGGAGCTTTCCCAAAGCAAACAGGAGACAATAAAAGGGTTAATGGAAAACTCCGTTAAAAGCGAGAAATCTATGCGGGAGACAATTCAATCAATTGAGGACATTTCCAAATCGGTGGAAGGCATAGCGCAGGCGATTAAAATAATCAGTACGATAGCGGCTAACACCAATTTATTGTCCATGAATGCGGCAATAGAATCCGCGCACGCGGGCGAAGCGGGCAGGGGCTTTGGGGTGGTCGCAGGCGAGATACGCCGTCTTTCCGACAGCACACGGGAGAATTCGGTAAATATTTCCAAGACGTTGAAAAACATCATTGACGGGATAGCCATCACTGAAAAACAATCCAGTGACACCGACGGTAGAATTAACGAAATGGCAAATGAAATCAGCAGTTTCGCTAAAACCATGTCCGATCTAATCAATACCTTTGGCGAACTGTCGGCGGAAAGCGGCGAGATTACCGCCGCGCTTGACAGCCTTCAAAATCAAAGCAACATGGTAAAAACCGGCTATGCCGAGATACTGTCGATGACGGAAAAACTACGCACGGCTATGCTTAATTTGACTATGCTGTCAAAGAAAAAAGTCATGGTAATTGATGATGAGGAAATCACCCTTACCATAACAAAAGAAATGCTGAAAAATGATTATAATGTTACCACGGCAAATTCCGGCAAGGAGGCTTTGGACTTGTTACTGAGTAATTTTTCTCCTAATTTGATTTTGTTGGATTTGTATATGCCAGAAATGGACGGCTGGGATGCTTTCAACAGAATACGCAACATCAGCAACTTGTACAATATTCCAATAGCGATATATACGGCATCGGACGACCCGAAAGACAAAATCAAAGCAAGGGAACTGGGAGCTATTGATTACATACACAAGTCGCTCGGTAAAGAACAATTGCTTGAAATAGTGACAAGATTGGTTAATTAATTTTATTGTCGATCTTGACAATCTTTCCTGATTTCTGATATAGTGCAATATAATCCATACCATGAAGGTATGACCCGTGTCCGTAATTTCCATAAAAATAGAACGATGCCACGAAGGTGTCTGCGCTTCAAGAAGCGGCGTTTCAGAAGCGGCGCAAGCTAGGCTTGTGTAACAAGCTTTAAGTTTTATTTTTTAGGAGGAATTATTATGCACATGGCAGATTCTTTACTGTCCCCTGTTGTGGGAACAGCGATGTGCGCTGTAAGCGCTGCGGCTATTGGTTATTCGGTTTCAAAAATTAAAAAAGACGATTTATGCGAGAAAAAAATCCCCATTATTGGCGTGATGGGCGCGTTTGTTTTCGCCGCTCAGATGATCAACTTTACCATTCCCGCTACAGGATCAAGCGGTCATATTGGAGGCGGAATTTTGCTTGCCGCCATGATTGGCAGTTTTCCGGCACTGCTGTCACTTTCTGCGGTATTAATTATTCAATGTCTGTTTTTTGCAGACGGAGGTTTGCTTGCCCTCGGTTGCAACATTTTTAATATGGGCGTTATCCCCTGCCTTATTGTGTATCCACTTCTTTTTAAGCCGCTGTTAAAAAAAGACATTACAATTGGAAGAATAACAGCGGCTTCTATTATTGCGGTTGTTGTGGCATTGCAACTTGGCGCGTTTAGCGTGGTGCTTGAAACATTATTTTCCGGCATTACAGAGTTGCCTTTTTCAAGTTTCGTTCTTTTAATGTTGCCCATACATCTTGCGATTGGCATTGTCGAAGGCATTGTAACTGCGGCGGTACTTTTCTTTGTCTACAAAATGCGCCCTGAAATTATGGAGAGCACATATAACAGAACGGCAATCCAAAGCGGTATACCTATAAGAAAAGTGCTTGTAACGCTTGCGATTATTACAGCGCTTGTAGGCGGCGTTTTTGCAATATTTGCCTCATCACACCCTGACGGGCTTGAATGGTCAATAGAAAAAATTACAGGAACAACAGAACTTGAAAGTGAATATAAGGCGATGGAAGGAGCGGCTTCAATACAAGAAAAAACCGCTTTTCTGCCCGATTACAATTTTTCTGATGCTGGTGAGGAAGGTACAGCGGCAGGAACAACCCTTTCAGGAATTTTAGGCGGTATTTTAACTTTTCTGCTTGCAGGGATTACCGTGTTTATCATTTCTATTGTCAAAAAGAGACGAAGTGAAAAACAAGATATACGAACTGTACGCGCTTGAAGAATTAGCCTCAGGCAGTACCTGTATTCACCGCCTAAATCCGCTTGCCAAGTTATTGTCTGCGGCGGTTTTTATCGTAACCGTTGTTTCGTTTAACAGGTACGCCATGGGGCGTTTGATACCGTATATCTTTTACCCCGCGCTCCTCATGGCTCTTTCAGAAACGCCGTATTCAATGCTTTTAAAGCGTTTTCTTGTCGCATTGCCATTTTGCCTTTTTGCCGGAATAAGCAACATAATTTTTGACAGAAACACGGCGTTTTTGATAGGCGATTTAATCGTAAGCCGTGGCGTTATTTCATTTTTTTCCATATTGTTTAAAACTTATTTGTGCGTTATGGCAGTCTTAATACTTGTATTTGTAACTCGCTTTTCTGAACTTACCAATGAACTGCGGCGTTTGCGTCTGCCGGGAATTTTTATCGTCATGTTTGAACTTACCTATCGTTATATCGGCGTATTGTTAAACGAAGCGTACTCTATGAGTATCGCGTATTCTTTAAGAAGCCCAAACAGAAAAGGAATTGAAATGAGGGACATGGGCAGTTTTGCGGGACAGTTATTGATCCGCAGTTTTGACCGTGCCGAGCGCGTATACAATGCCATGAAATGCAAGGGGTATAATATAGGGTATACATCAGGATATGCATTTAAAAATATACAGCAAGGCAAGAACATATTGACATTACACGACATAGTTTTCTTTACAGTAGTCTCTGTTTCTTGTATAACATTTCGTATTGTTGACATAAATATGCTGTTGAACGGATTTTTGGGAAGGCTTGTATAATGGAAAACACCTCTGTTTCAATTATTGTATAAACTAACATAAAGCAGTATCATAAAAGATAAAGGCATTTACGAATATCAATTATGATAACCAATATGGCAATAAAACAACCGGTACGCATAACGCTCAATATAAGTATGATCGCCCTGTTGTTATGCGCGTACAATCCCCAATTAGCCAGAAATACCGTCCACATAGTTATAGGCATAACAGTTTTTATTTTATTTTCAACGCACATCTTTATTAACCGCCGCTGGTTTACAAATATTTTCAATGGCGAATACACGCCGAGCCGAGCGTTTTTGACAATCTTTAATGTATTGCTTGCAATAGCGGCGGCAACGCTGATCATAACAGGCCTATTGGAAGCGGTTTGGTCTCCTTCTTTTTTACTTTTTGAGAGCGGGATAACTTTAAGAGAGGCACACACCGCCGCAGCTTACTGGCTTATGCCTTTAATCGGCGTTCATCTTGGGCTTCATTGGTAACGCAATAGTAACTGTTACCACTTTTCGATAGTGTCGCTGACAAGTCGGCGGTACTAGATATGGGGTAGTTTGGATTATGTAAAAAGGAGGCGCAATGATGGCAACTAACGCTTTTTCCAAGTGTGCCTTCTCCCCCTTTGTGATCTTTGTCCCTTCGTGCTCTTTGTGTGAACTCCTTCGTAAGAAGAAATTAACTTGAATGAAACAATTAATCGCTTTCGCCCTATTCTGTATTTTCTTCTCGCTTTCCTCGCCGGTTGTCTTTGTGCAGGACTTTTACGGTAATAGCGATCCCGGTAATTAGCGGTGTGTGGTTGTTCGGGCTGTGAGCAGATAATTAATGAGTTGCGGTGGCATATTCCGTTTTCGGGGATTTTTCAGTCTTATAAGAAGCCTTTGGTTCTTTAACAAGGCACATTTTATCATATTCCCGCATTCTTTCTTCGGAAATCGCTCCTACTTCAAAATCCGCCATTGCGTCTTGATGCATTACTTTACAAATTTCACTTTTATATTTCATATTCTGTCTCCTAAAAAACTTCGATTAAAGTTCCATCTTTTAATCGAGAATTAATTTGTGATTCGGTCATTGAAAAAGCATCTTTTGAACGATTTTTAAAAACCCGTAAATCACCTCTGTCAATATTTTTTTTGTCGGACTTCGCAAAACCATAAACAAAAAATGTTCTTTCCTCACTCCTAAAAAACACAATTACCCGATACCCGCCCGATTTTCCTTCACCGGGACGAGCCACACGCATTTTGTACACATCGCCACCAAGATCAGCGTCCGCCTGTCCTGTTTCAAGCCGATCTGCCGTTTCCTTTAATTCAGTATCCGTGATACCTTCCTTATTGGCAAATCTGGTAAACCATGTATTTTTAAATATTCTCACTTAATAATAATACTTTAAAATAATGAAAGTTTCAAGAAAAAAATTTTAATATTTTCAAATTCAGTCAAGCAAAACGGCACTCTCGCGCCATATATAGGTGAACCTTTTTTTGAAGGCTCAAAAAAATTACTTTTTGGAGGAGATTTATGAAGAATCCTACCACGAACCACACGAACTCGTACCTTCGGTACGCACACGAACAAAAAGAAATATTCTACAGGGAAGAAAACTATGAGATAAACAACTGTATTTATGAGGTAAATAAAAAACTCGGCGTTGGGTTTCTTGAGGCAGTATACCAAGAAGTGTTAGAAATTAAATTAAGGCGGAAAAATATTCCGTTTGTTTCAAAACAGTAAATAATATATGACAGTATACCACTTAAAAGTAAGTATATTGCTGATTTTATTTGTTATGAAAAAATAATCATTGAACTAAAAGCCGTAACAAAAATTAACAATCAGCATAAAGCGCAATTAATGAACTACATGTCGGCTACAGGTTATAAATTAGGACTTCTTGTCGATTTTAATTCGTATCCCAAATCAGAAATAATTAGGTTGGTCAGTTAATGAAAGTTCGCTTCTTGTTCGTGTGGTTCGTGGTTAAGAAATTATTCTCTTTTGGTTCGTAGTAAAAAAGTGAGGGAATATCAGGGAGAAGAGTTATCTTTGAGGGAAGCGATAAAAAAGACCGTGCAATATTGCCGGAAACATGATATATTAAAAGAGTTAATGGAGAAACACGCCCAAAATGCCCAATTTTAGGCTTTTCAGCAAAATAATAAAGGGTGCTTTTATGGCAATAAAACAACCAGTACGCATAACGCTCAATATAAGTATGATCGCCCTGTTGTTATGCGCGTACAATCCCCAATTAGCCAGAAATACCGTCCACATAGTTATAGGCATAACAGTTTTTATTTTATTTTCAACGCACGTCTTTATTAACCATCGCTGGTTTACAAATATTTTCAAAGACGCATACACGCCGCACCGTATACTGATGACAGTCTTTAATGTATTGCTTGCAATAGCGGCGGCAACGCTGATCATAACAGGCCTATTGGAAGCGGTCTGGTCTCCTTCTTTTTTACTTTTTGAGAGCGGGATAACTTTAAGAGAGGCGCACACCGCCGCAGCTTACTGGCTTATGCCTTTAATCGGCGTTCATCTTGGGTTTCATTGGGGAATATTCTCAAAATACACAGGCAAAAACCGCCTCGTTATTGCTGTTATGCGTATTTTTGCCGCGCTTTTTTTCATATTCGGCGTGTGGTCGTTTTTCGACAGAGATATGTTCGCAAAATTATTTCTTGGATTTTCGTTTGATTATTGGCCGCAGGAAAAGCCTGTCATTTTATTTTACATTCAAACCTTATCCATAATAGGAATATATGTTATTATAACACATTATATTTTAAAGCTGACTTTTTGGCTTAAAAATAGAAAAACCACAAATGGAGGTTCTTTATGAAAAGAAAATTCTTTCTAGCATTTATTCTGATTTTTTTGGGGGTAAACATGGAATTAACCGCGCAAACAGGGAATAGCAAAATTCTTGTCGCTTATTTCTCATGGAGCGGCAACGCAAAAACGCTTGCGGAACAAATAGCGCAGGCAACCGGCGGTGTACTGTTCGAGATAAAAACAGTAACGCCTTATCCAAATAACTACGATGAGTGTACCAAAGCGGCAAAACAGGAACAGAACGCCAACGCCCGACCCGCCATATCGGGAAAGGTCGCAAACATGGAACAATACAGCACGGTGTTTTTGTGTTATCCGAACTGGTGGGGCACATTGCCGATGCCGGTATTCACTTTCCTTGAAGCCTACGATTTTTCGGGCAAGACAATATATCCCCTTGTAACCCACGGCGGCAGCCGCTTCGGGCGCAGTCTTGACGACATAAAAAAGTTATGCCCCAAGGCAGTTATCGGCGAAGGGCTTGATGTCAGCGCCTTTGACAGAAACCCCAATGACGCCACCAGAGTAAGCAACCCAAACAAAGACGTAACCGCATGGCTTCGCAAAATTGGATTCCGTACTTGATAATTTCTCTGAATAATAATATAGTACTCTATAATCCATATCATGAAGGTATGGCGCAGACTAGTGTTCTGTAATATACAGATAACAAAATACCAAGTTTGCATAATTCGTTGTTGCACAACGAATTATGCAAAGATATATTACATCATAAGAATATTACAGAACACTAACAATTCTTCCATAAAAAACGATACCATGAAGGTATCTTGCGCTTCAGAAGCGGCGCAAATTTTAGGAGTAATTTTTTTGGGAAGGCTTCTGCAATGTTGAAACTTCAAAACGTAACGGTTATTTATCCTGACAAGACAAAAGCGATAGACGACATAACCATGACCGTCAGCGAAAGCGAAAATATCGCGTTAATCGGCGAAAATGGCGCAGGCAAAACGACGCTTTTGCTTGCTATTGTCGGGATACTTGAATTGTCAAACGGCGCTATAGAAATAGATGGAATACAACTTAGTAAAAAAACAGTTAATGAAATCCGAAAAAGAGTAGGCGTGGTTTTTCAAAATCCCGATGACCAGTTGTTTATGCCGCTTGTTTATGACGACATCGCCTTTGGTTGCCGTAATTTTGGAATGTCGGAAGATGAAATTTCAATACGGGTAGATGAAACACTTAAACAGTTAAATATAAATCATCTGAGTAGCCGTTCATCGTTAAAATTATCCGGCGGCGAAAAACGCCTGGCGGCAATAGCGTCGGTTTTAGCAATGGAGCCTTCTATATTGATGTTTGACGAGCCGACCGCCTTTCTTGACCCAAAGGCGAAACGCTCTCTTGTTGAAACATTAAAAAAATTAAACCATACAAAAATAATAGCAACGCATGATATAACTTTTGCCGCTAAAGTATGCAATCGCGTAATTATATTGAAGAACGGACAAATTGCAGCGGACGGAATGACTGACTTGTTGTATGACAAAGAATTGATGGCGCATTGCGATTTGGAAGCTATTGAAGGGAGGAATGATAATTTATGAACAAACAGGAAACTTTACATTTATTAAAAAATATTCAAGAGGGCGCAATTACTCCCGAAGAAGCGTTATCAAGATTTTGCACCGAACCTTTTGAAGATTTGGGTTACGCGAAACTTGACCACCACCGCGAATTGCGAAAGGGCGCCGGCGAAGTAATATACGGCGAAGGCAAAACGCCGGAACAAATCATCGGCATTATAACTGCTATGAAGGATAAGGGGCAGAGGTTAATAATGATAACCCGGCTATCTGCGGAAGCGGTGGAAATTGTCAATAAAAAAATCCCATTGCAATATCATCAAACGGCACGAATTGGGATTGTCGGCGAAATGCCAAAACCCGACGGTATTGGAAAAATTGTAGTCGCCACTGGAGGCACGAGCGACATTCCTGTCGCGGAAGAAGCGGCTATTACCGCCGAAGCCCTTGGCAACGAAGTTGTCCGCCTTTACGATGTCGGTGTCGCGGGGCTTCACCGTCTCCTGTCACGGCTTGAGGCGATTATGGACGCGCAAGTAATAATTTCCATCGCCGGAATGGAAGGTGCGCTTACCAGCGTCATAGGCGGACTGGTTGATTGTCCTGTTATCGGCGTTCCCACCAGCGTAGGCTACGGCGCTTCGTTCAACGGACTGTCCGCTCTTCTTTCAATGCTTAATTCATGTTCCAGCGGCGTAAGCGTAGTGAATATTGACAACGGTTTTGGCGCTGGTTATTTGGCAAGTATGATAAATCATAGATTTATCATATAGATAAATCGTAAGAGAGGTGTTAAATGAAAACACTGTATTTTGAATGTAATATGGGCGCAGCGGGAGATATGCTCTTGGCAGCTTTGCTTGAATTGCATGACAATCCTCAAGAATTTTTGAAGAAGTTAAACGACATTGGCATCCCCAATGTACTGGTAAGCGCCCAACAATCCATAAAGTGCGGCATAACAGGAACGCATATCACCGTAACGGTCAACGGAAAGGAAGAAGATGATCATGCGGATAGTCATCATCATCACAGCCATAACAGCTATCACGACATAGAGCATTTAATTAGCCATTTAACTGTTTCCGATACCGTAAAAAAGAACGCCCTTGCGGTTTACAAACTGATAGCCGAAGCTGAAAGTCACGCGCATGGCGTTCCGGTAGACAAAATACATTTTCACGAAGTAGGAGAGATGGACGCTATTGCCGACATTACAAGCGTATGTATGTTGATAGAAGAACTTGCTCCCGATGTAATTCTGTCCTCCCCTGTTAATACCGGAAGCGGACACGTCCGCTGCGCTCACGGCATTTTACCCGTGCCGGCTCCCGCAACCGCTTATATTTTGCAAAATATTCCCATGTATAGCGACCAGACGCAAGGCGAACTTTGTACGCCAACGGGCGCGGCGTTACTCAAACATTTTGTAAAAGAATTTCGCGCAATGCCTGTGATCAGCGTTAATAAGATCGGTTACGGCATGGGCAAAAAAGATTTTGAAAAAGCAAATTGCATACGCGCTTATATCGGCAACACGGTAAACAATGCAGAAGAAGTTACGGAGCTTGTTTGCAATTTAGATGATATGTCGCCTGAGGCGGTAGCCTTCGCGCAGCAGCTTTTGTTTGAGGAAGGCGCTCTTGACGTTTACACTACCCCTATTTGCATGAAAAAAGGGCGCATGGGTTTAACTTTTACCTGTATGTGCAGAAGTGAATTAAAAGACAAGATGGTTTCGCTTATTTTCAAACATACAAGCACGCTGGGAATGAGAGAGAATACAAGCCGCCGTTACACTTTGCATAGGGAGCAAAAAGAAATTCAAACAAAGTACGGTTCTGTAAAAATTAAAACCGCTTGCGGTTACGGGGTACAAAAATCAAAGCCCGAATATGAGGATATAGCAAAAATCGCCAGGGAAAGGGGAATATCGATTCAGGATGTGTTGAAAGAGTGTAACCGCTAATGCAATTTGGTACAAATAATAATTTAATTTATCTACGCAAACACTTTATAGAGTGCCATCAATGAATTGACGGCACTACGAAAAATCGGTGCTGGTTATTGCTGTGTTATCTTTTCCCTCTGCGTTGATATTGTTATTATGTTCAAAAATCAAGCGGCGGTACAGAGATGCCAGTTAATTGCCTTATATTAATAAACTGGGACCTGCCATCTCCGTCAAAATATAAGTAGTCAATCGCAAGACTGCGCCTGCCGGTATCGCCTCTCCATTCCACGCCATCCACATTAAGAATCAGGGCTTTGTTATGATACAGCATATATGATTGTCCTTTGAATTCAAATACCGCCGGATGCACGGTAAAACTGTTTCCCTCGCCGTTAATTCCGGGTGCGCAATCCGAGATTTCAACGCCGTCTGTCCACGGTCCGTTTATATCATCCGCCATCGCGTAGGATAAAGTTTCACCTATAGAACTGGAATTGTCGGGCTGTCTGCGCATGGAAGCATAGAACATATAATAATGCCCGTCTTTTTTGTATAAATACGGCCCTTCTTCAAACCTTATTACATAATCCCCATCTCTTTTTGTTTGTGTCCACCCGTCTTGAAACAGCATTTTTATCGGTCTTTCAATTTCAGTCATATTAGATTTAAGCTGTGCGATGCGCGGCTGCCTTTGTCCCCATGACAAATAAGCCGTACCGTCGTCATCAATAAAGACTGTCGGATCGATATTGTCATCCGTACTATATCCGGTATCTGCGTTTACCATGTCCCTTGTAACTACCGGTGTTCTTACCGGAAAATAGGGGCCGGTCGGGTTCTCAGCCACCGCCACTCCGACAGTCTGTAGTCCGTTTGTGTGTTTGACGGTAACATAAAAATAGTACATGCCGTCACGTCCTTTAATTATCTGAGATGCCCATGCCGAGTTTGGCTGACCATACGGAAAATCATCCGATTTGAGAATAATTCCTTCATATTTAAAATTGCTCATGTCTTGAGTCGAATACATAACCCAGTGCGGTATACGATAATATTCATTTGAGGGCGCATCGGGGGGAAGCTTGTCTTCTCCGCAAACAATATACACTGTGGCCCCGTCAACAAATACTGCCGGATCAGCGGTAAATCTGTCCGTTATTATAGGGTTTACGGGGCCGGGTGTAAATCTCCAATTCGCCGTTAAGGTAATATTGCTTTTTATAATTGTATCACGAGTATATTGGACTCCTTTTTGATCTCTCCATCCGATAAAGCTGCGTGCCGGACGGGCGGGATTACCGGGGAATAGTGAGCCGGCGGAAGTTCCCGCTCTGACCGTTATTGGCTGCGGGGGAATTTTGCTTGTTGTATACCCCAGGGCAAAAGTTACTGTACAGTCCTTCATATTTTCTTCATTTCCATTGTTATCATTATTACAAGCGATAATAATAACAAAAACGACTATAACTATAATAGATAATGTCCTTAAATGTTTCATATAATATCTCCTCCGAAAACTAGCTTTCCAATGTTAAGGGTAACAGATTATTTTATATTATGGAAGGGGAAAACGTTTATAGCTCAAGCGTTTCATTCATGCTTCCCGTCCGATACCCCAACAAATCTATTGCTATATAAGTAAATCCGTACTGTTTTACCCGCTCATGAATCTTTTCCCTGTTTTTT